>JAQBPL010000341.1 GCA_028287545.1 Vulcanimicrobiota bacterium
ACGGAATGACCACATGAAACGCGTCGGAAGCGCTCGCGCCGTGGGCCGTGGGATCGGTCAAAAGACCGATGATCTTCGTCTGCTCGATAATTGACCCGGGCCACCCATGCGTGATGATGAGCGGCAATGCATTTTCGTGCTTCGAACGAACGTGGATGAAGTGAACGTCCACTCCGTCGATCTCGGTGAGATACTGTGGTATGGCATTCAGCTTCGCCTCGCACTTGCGCCAATCATAATCGGACGCCCAATAGCGCGCGAGCGCCTGCATCGTCGCCAACTGCACGCCTTGCGTGTCATCCGCGACGAGTTCCCTTGTGGGCCACCGCGTCGCGTTGATGCGCCGGCGCAGTTCGGTGAGTTCCGCCTCCGGAACGTTCAGCTTAGGAAACGGGCGAATAGCGGTCGAGCCGCTGCCCGGCGGTTGTGCAACTTGCGTCATCGATATCGACCTCTCTTGATAGCCGAGAAGACCTAAAGGAACCGCAGCAAAGGTGGCTGCAGCGCCGCAAAATCGACGGCGATTGAGGCTGGGTGTCTTGGACCAATTCCTCGGCCCCGTGCATGCAACGCCCGCGAGCGCGCTCCGCAGCGGCCTTAACCGCGACCGTCGCCAAGTACGCGCCCTCGCGGCGCTACGTTCGCGCGAGCTCACCGTTTGTACGCTGATAGTGGCTTAGCAGTCACTGCGACCCGTCCTCATCCCAGCGGACGCCTCGCACCCGATCTTGATGATTCGGTGATGTCGGATGAGGCCCCGCCGGTGAGGCGCGCCCTCGCCATTGGGCTACACAGCTTGGCGGCGCCGCGCCCTCGGCCGTCGCCTGGTGTCCGGATAGCCGACGGAATGCACCCTCGCTGAGCCGTGCGCGGGATCAGTGAGAAGCAGTAAAGGCGACGATCCGGTCGAGGACGGCCGGCGCGGCGTCCCGGTGCGGACTGTGCCCGGCGTGCGGGACGAGGAACACGTCACTCTTCGCGATGCGCGTAGCGATGGCGTCGACCTGCGCGATCGTGCCGTACTCGTCGGCGTCGCCTTGCACGACGAGCGCCGGGCAGCCGACGCCGTCCAGGTACGCTTCGATGTTCCAAGTGCGAAAGCGCGGGTCCAGCCAGGCATCGTTCCCGCCGCGAAACGCGCCGTCGACGTCGTCGTGATAGCGCGCGAGCTTGGCGCGCAAATCCGTTGCCTCCCAGGCGTCGCGCGCGGCCGCGATGCTCTCGACGGAGAGGTCTTCGACGAAAACGTGCGGCGCTTCGAGAATGAGCGCGGCGGCGAGCTGCGGGTGCGTACCGGCGCAGATCAGCGCGATCGACGCGCCGTCGCTGTGGCCGAAGAGGATCGCGCGCGGGATCTCGAGCGCCGCGAGCAGCGCCGGGAGCACGACCTCGCCTTCGCGATGCATGTACGTCATCGCGCGCGGACCGTCGATCGGCGCTGAGCGGCCGTAGCCGCGGCGGGAGTACGCGACGACGTCGCGGCCGGTGCGCGCGGCGAGCTGCTGCGGCAGATCCTTCCACATCGCGACGGAGCCGAGCCCTTCGTGCAGCATGACGATGGGCGCGAGGACGGGATCGGTTCCGGGCCAGCGGACCGTCTCGAGCCGCGCGCCGTCGACGGCGACGTCGCGGGCGAGGGGACCCGCGCGGTTCAGACCGCGGCTCCGGCTTCGCGCAGCGCCGCTTCTCGCGCGCGCAGCACGTGGCGCTGAATCTTTCCGGTCGCCGTCTTCGGCAGTTCGGTACCGAACTCGATCGCGCGCGGATACTTGTAGGGCGCCAAGCGGCCCTTCACGTGCGCCTTCAGCGCGTCGGCCATCGCGGCGTCGCCGTCGTACCCCGGTTTGAGGATGACGAACGCCTTCGACTTCACCAAACCTTCCGCATCGGCGACGCCGATCACCGCCGCTTCGAGCACCGCGTCGTGCGCCGTGAGCGCCGATTCGACCTCGGTCGGCGAGACCCAGATCCCGCTGACCTTGAGCATGTCGTCGGCGCGCCCGCAGTAGACGTAGTCGCCGTTTTCGTCCTGGCGGAACTTGTCGCCGGTGCGCGTCCATTCGCCGGCAAACGTGCGGCGCGTCTTCTCGCGGTTGTTCCAATAGTGCGCGGCCGCGGTGTCGCCGCACACTTCGAGCTCGCCGATCTCGCCGGGCGCGACGATGTTCCCGCTCTCGTCGACGATGCGCGCCCGATACCCCGGAACGGGTTGGCCGAGCGTCCCGTACTTCACGTCGCCGGGGCGGTTCGAGATGAAGATGTGCAGCATCTCGGTCGAACCGATGCCGTCGATGATCTCGACGCCAAGGCGCGCGTTCCAGCGCCGCCCGATCTCTTCGGGCAAGCCTTCGCCGGCCGAGGTGCACAACCGCAGCGGCACTTCGCCCCGCTCGAACAGCGACGGTTCGACGAGCATCGCGCTGAAGGTGGTCGGGTTGGCGCACAAGATCGTCACGGCGTTCTCGCGCACGATGCGCGCGACGACCGCCGGCGTCGGGCGCGCCGCGTGCAGGATGCTCGTCGCGCCGACCGCCAGCGGAAACGTAAGCGCATTGCCCAGACCGTAGGCGAAGAACAGCTTCGCGACGGAGTACACGACGTCGTCCTCGCGCATGCCGAGCACGTCGCGCGCGAAGAGGTCGGCCGTGCGCACCAAGCTGGTCTGCACGTGCACCGTGCCCTTCGGCTTCCCGGTCGAGCCGGACGAATACAGCCAGAAGCAGACGTCGTCGGCGCGCGTCGGTGCCGCGGCGGTCAGCGGCTGCGCGCCTTCGACCAGCGCGCCGAAGCGCACGAACCGCTCGTCCGCCGACGCGCCGCGCGGATCGGAGAGCACGATCGTGCCCGTCCAATTCGCCTCGTGCGCCGCGGCCAGAAACGCCGGGAGGAGTTCGATCGAGACGATTGCCGCCTTGGCGCGGCTGTCGGCGAGAATGTGCGCGTAGTCGGCCGGCTGGAAGAGCGTGTTGACCGGGATCGGAACGATGCCGGCTTTGATCGCGCCGAGAAATGCGGTCGGAAAGTCGATCGTGTCGAGCAGAGCGAGCACGACACGGTTCTCGATCTCCAGGCCCAGGCCGAGCAGCGCGGCGCCGCAGCGGTCGACCCGCGCCGCCAGATCGGCGTACGTGTACGCGCCGCCGTCGTCGACGAACGCACGCTTCTGCGCGCGCGTCGCGAGGTTGCGTTCGAGCAGATCGACGGCGGAGTTGTAGAATTCAGACACGGCGGCCTCCGAACCGTTCACCCGGTGATGCTCGCGCCGCGGGCAGCCAACGCGGCGACGACCGGCGCGGATCCCTGCACCGCCGTGCGCTGATGGTAGAACCAGAGCCCACGCAAGCCGCCGAGCTCTTCGCCGCCGCCGGCGCGCCCCGGCCCGCCGTGCACGCACGACGGCAGCACGATGCCGTGACCCGTATGCGCGTCGGCGATCGACGGATCGACCAGCAGGACTCGGCCGTGCGAGGAGCCGAGCTCCGCCGCCGACGCAATCAGGAACTCCGCGTCCGCGCTGAACACCGAGACGACCAGCGAACCGCCGCCGCGCCGCGCCAGCACGAACGCGTCGGCGGCGTCCTTGTACGGAACGACCGTCGCGACCGGCCCGAAGATCTCTTTGATGTGCACGAGCGCGGCGTCGGCCGGCGCGCGCAGCAGCGTCGGCGGGACGAACGCACCGTTGGCGGGCTTTTCACCGCGATACACGATCGCCGCGACGTCCGAGAGCGACCGGATCCCGTCTTCGACTGCGGCGCGCTGCTCGCGCGAGACGAGCGGGCCCATACCGACGCCCTCGTCGCTCGGATCGCCGACCGCAATGGCATCGAGCCCCTCCGAGATCGCGGCGACGACGGCGTCGACGTGCACGGCGGGTACGATCACGCGCCGGATCGCGGTGCACTTCTGACCGGCCTTGCTCGTCATCTCGCGTACGACCTCACGCACGAACGCGCCGAAGATCGGCGTACCCGGAAGGCCATCGGGTCCGAGCAGCGCGGCGTTGAGGCTGTCCGCTTCGACGTTGAGCCGCACGCCCTCGGCGCGCACGCGCGGATGCGAACGGATCGCCTCAGCGGTTCGGGCCGAGCCCGTGAACGCGATCGCATCGCCGAAGCGCAGGTAGTCGAGCAGTTCGCCGGCGCTGCCGACGAGCAGCGAGAGCGCACCCGGCGGGAGGATGCCGGCATCGCTCACCGCGCGCGTCATCTCGACCGCGAGGAGTGCGGTCGCGGTCGCCGGTTTCGCGAGAACGGGGACGCCGGCGAGGAGCGCGACCGCGGCCTTCTCCCACAGTCCCCAGGCCGGAAAATTGAAGGCGTTGATGTGGATCGCGAGGCCCGGGAGCGGTATGCCGAGATGGACGCCCTGAAAGTTCGCATCGCGAGCCAACCGCGCCGGAGCGCCGTCGAGCAGCAGCGTCGCCGAGCCGAGTGTCGCACCCAGTTTGGCATAGTATTTCAGCGTGCCGATCGCGCCGTCGACGTCGATCGCCGCGTCGGCCCGCGTGTTGCCCGAGTTGCGGCGCGAGATCGCATACCAGTCGTCGCGCCGCGCCGCGAGCACGTCGGCGATCGCGCCGAGCAGCGCGGCGCGTTGCGCGAAGTCGAGCGCGCCGAGGGCCGGGCGTCCGACCTCCCGCGCGAATGCGAGCGCGAAGCCGAGGTCGAGTCCGGCCGAACTCGTTCGAGCCAGCACCTCTCCGCGCACCGGATCGACCAGATCGGCCGGTGCCCCGGTTCCGGCGACCCATCGGCCGCCGAGGTAACTTTCGAGAAGGGCTGGTTCGCTCGCAATCACGCGCTTGGTCGACCTTCCATAGGACTTCCCGATCCGGTTCGAGCATTATAATGCATTAGCGAGGTTCTGCAAGCGTGATAGTGCATTCTGATGGCGAGGCCGGCGATGCCGACTTCCTTGGCGCCTTGGGCGACCGGGTCCGCGAGCTGCGCGCGCGCCGCGGGATGACCCGCAAAATTCTCGCCAAGGACTCCGGGGTCTCCGAACGCTACCTGGCGCAGCTCGAAGGCGGACAGGGCAATGCCTCGTTGATGATTCTGCGCCAGCTCGCCCGGGCGCTCGACGTTCCGCTCCAAGCGCTCATCGCCGACGCGCCGGAGCCGCCGGCCGACTTTACTCAAGCCCTCGAGCTGCTGCGCGGACTCGGTCCGGAGCGCCTTGCCGAGGCGCGGAAACTGCTGGTCGAGACATTCGGCCAGGGTGACGCGGCGGGACGGGCGCGCCGCATCGCCCTGGTCGGACTGCGCGGTGCGGGGAAGACGACGCTCGGAGGGGCGCTGGCGGCGCGGCTCGGCGTCCCGTTCGTCGAGCTCGACCGCGAGATCGAACGCGAGAGCGGCGTCGCGCTCGCGACCATCTTCGACTTCTACGGTCAGGCCGGGTTCCGCCGAATGGAGCGCCGCTGCCTCGAGCGCGTGATCGAGGAGCATCCGGCGTTCGTGCTGGCGACGGGCGGGAGCATCGTCTCCGAGCCGGCGACGTTCGAACGGCTGCTCGGCGCATGCCGCACGGTGTGGCTGAAAGCGTCGCCGGACGAACACATGACGCGGGTGGTCGAGCAGGGCGACATGCGCCCGATGGCCGGCAACCGCGAGTCGATGGACGATCTCAAACGCATTCTCGCCGGACGCGAACCGCTCTACCGCCGCGCCGACGTCGCGGTCGACACGAGCGGAAAGACGACGGAAGAGAGCCTGAACGCTCTCGCCGCCGCCCTCGCGGCCGGATGACAAGGAGCATAAGTTTGCAGCCCGGCAACGGTGGAGCGACGCTTCAATGCTGCTTGCGGTTCTCGCTAACTTGTCCGACGCCGACTACAACTACGCCTCAATGCGCAGCCTCAATAATGTGCGCTTCGCGAGAGAGAACGGATTCGCTCAGTGCGTCGCACGGATTCGCTCAGTGCGTCGCGTTGTAGGTTCGAAGGGCCGACGTGATTTGGGCCAGCACCTCGTTCTCGGGTGGTGCGTGCCAGGACGTCCCGTCCGCGAAATCGACCTCCTCGACCCACCCGACCAGCCATAAGCCGCGGTCGCCGTTGGCGTAGCCGCGCGAACGGCAGCCGCTCGCGCCCGACAACGATCCTCCGGGTTTGATCGTCTCGCGAACATCGAGCGGCAGGTTCGGCCGTTTCGGCTTCCCATCGGGGTCGACCGCGCCGAACACGACTTGCGTGCGCGTGATCGTCGCAGATGATGAGCGATTCACGAGAACGATACAGTCCTGGTAGACGATCTCCGTTGGACGGTTTCTCGCGTAGTCGAACTCGACGACCCATTTCGACGCAACCCGGTCGGCCTGCAGCGGCGAGAGCGGCAACTGGACGGGGATGCCGACGCTCCACGGATCCGATGCGGCAAGAGCGAGGAGTGCGACCAGCGCTGCGGCGTTAGACATGTTCGCCCATCAGCAGAATCGCGCCGGTTCGCGTATCCTGAACGACGTAGAGCAGCGGGGCGACGATCGAGAACCGGCGCTCGTCGAGAATCGGGCCCAGGAGATGAACATGGGGACGGATCGACCCAATCGTCTGCAATCCCTTCGGGTCGCGTGGCTTGACGGGTTGGGAGACCCTACCCCAAGCGCTCACCTCGGCGCTCAGGCCGACGCGCATCTTTGCCATTGACGCCGACGTGTCGAACGCTAAGAATCCGCCGGATGCAAATTGCCACGTAGGGAGTACCGGCCTCCCGAAGCTTTCGTTCGCGTCGACCGGAAAGTCATCGCGGAGGTGAAGGTCCAGGCTGAGATCGGGCAGCAGAATTTCCGTCTGAACGAATCCGGTGCTGAGGCTCTGCCAAAGTGCCGGCGACATCCGCCCTCGCAGATCGGTCAACACCGAACGCGTACCCGAAAACAGGAACAGCGAGCGTGACCCGTCGACGGCATCGAGACGTAACGCGCGGATGCCGTCGCGCGCGTAGTACGGCGCATACAAGTGTGCGAAGCCGATGAATTGCTTGCTCGCGAGATCGTCCTCGGTCCGCATCCGTGCTTCCATGCTCCATGCGTACCCCCGCTCGCCGGGCGCCGACGGTTCGGACGTCAAATCCCAGAGCGTCTTCGCCGCGAGATCGTCGCGTTCGTGGGCGGCAACCGGCTCCGTGTATTCGCTCTCCCCTCGTGCGACATGCATCGTCGTTTCGATCACGACGCCGCTGCCGCGAAGCTGCTGAACCAACGATCGAGCCGCTGCATCGGCCGAGCGCAGCGTCAAGAAGCGATGGACGTACCATTTGAGCAGTGGGCTCACCGCGACGTCCGGCTCATCCGCGCCGACAACCGCCCCGACCGCGCCGAAGGCCGCGAAACCGTCGCGGTTCAGCTTGGCAACGGTATCCGCGACGCCGGGCGACGGGTTCGCCGCCCGGGGCGCGCCAAGAGCCAGCGCCAGCACCACGACGGCCATCGCCCTACGCGCAACGTATGCAGACGTGGCGGATCGTCTTTTTTCAAAGCGAGCGAGGCGACTAGCGATTGGCCTATCTTGCGTCCTTTGCAAGTGACCGCCCTGTCGATATAAGCGGACAGCATCATAATGCTTGCATCGCCACGAGACATGCAGTATAATTCATTTTACGCTCGTCCCGTCGCCTTCGGAGGCCGCATGCTCACCGCCGCCGCGCCAGCCGACTCTCGCCTCGTCACCTTCGACAGCTCGCCGGACGTCTATCGCCACTGGAAGCTGTCGGTGGACGGGCAAGTCGCGACGCTGACCCTCGACATCGACGAGGACGCCGGGATCCGGCCCGGCTACAAGCTCAAGCTGAACTCGTACGACCTCGGCGTCGACATCGAGTTCCACGACGCGTTGGAGCGGATCCGGTTCGAGCATCCGCAGGTCGCGTGCGTCGTGATCACGAGCGCGAAGGACCGCACGTTCTGCGCCGGGGCGAACATCTACATGCTCGGCACGTCGTCGCACGCGTGGAAAGTGAACTTCTGCAAGTTCACCAACGAGACGCGCAACGGGATGGAAGATTCGAGCCGTCACGACGGGCTCTCGTTCATCGCGGCGGTCAACGGCTCGTGCGCCGGCGGCGGTTACGAAATCGCGCTGGCGTGCGACGAGATCCTGATGATCGACGATCGCTCGACGACCGTGTCGCTCCCGGAAGTTCCGCTGCTCGGCGTGCTGCCGGGGACCGGCGGACTCACCCGCCTCGTCGACAAACGCAAGGTGCGCCGCGATCTCGCCGACCTCTTCTGCACCAACTCCGACGGGGTCCGCGCCGAGCGCGCGCGGGCCTGGAATCTGGTCGACGCGTCGGCGACGCCGTCCGACTTCGCCGCGCTCGTTCGCGATCGCGCGGCCGCGCATGTCGCCGCGTCGCCGCGATCCGCCGACGCGACCGGCATCACGCTGCGCCCGCTGTCTCGCACGATCGACGACGCCGGCTATCACTATCGCCACGTCGACGTGACGTTCGATCGCGCCGCGCGCACCGCGACCGTTCTCGTGCGCGCGCCGAAAGAGCCGCAGCCGGACGACGCGGAGGCCATTGTCGCGCTCGGCGACGCGTGGTGGCCGCTCGCGATGGCGCGCGAGCTCGACGACGCGCTGCTGCTGCTGCGCACGAACGAACTCGAACTTGGCCTGCTGGTGCTCAAGACGTCGGGCGACGCGGACGCGGTGCTCGCCGTCGACCGCACCGTGCTGGCGCTGCGCGACCATTGGCTCGTGCGCGAGACGATCGGCTTGTTGCGGCGCACCTTCGCGCGGCTCGACGTCACCTCGCGCAGCATGTACGCGATCGCGGACGAAGGTTCGTGCTTCGCCGGAATCCTCTACGAGCTCGCCGCGGCGGCGGATCGCATCTATATGCTGGCGCTCTCCGAAGGCGACGTTCCGCAAATCGTGCTCGACGAGTGCAACTTCGGCCTCTTCCCCGCGGTGAACGGCCGCGGCCGCCTCGCGACGCGTTTTCTCGGTGACGGCGGCGCGTACGAACACGCGCAGGCCGACCGGGGAAGACGGTACTCCGCGGAAGACGCGGTCGATGCGGGCTTGGCGACCGTCGCACCGGACGATCTCGACTGGGAAGATGAGATTCGCCTCGCCATCGAGGAGCGCGCCGCGCTCTCGCCGGACGCGCTGACCGGGATGGAAGCGAGCTTGCGTTTTCCGGGCGGCGAGACGCTCGAAACGAAGGTCTTCGGCCGTCTCTCGGCCTGGCAGAACTGGGTGTTCTACCGTCCCAACTCCACCGGCGAGCGCGGTGCGCTCAAACTCTTCGGAACCGGTTCCAAAGCCAACTTCGATTGGGAGCGCGTGTAGACCATGTCGATCAATTATGCTGAGAAGATTCCGAACAACGTCGAGCTGGCATCGAACCGTACGCTGCAGCGCGCGCTCGAACAGTGGCAGCCCGCCTTCCTGAACTGGTGGAAGGAGATGGGGCCGACCGACTTCCAAGCCAACGACGTCTACCTGCGCACTGCGATCTCGGTCGACGCGAAAGGTTGGGCGCACTACGATTACGTGAAGATGCCCGAGTATCGCTGGGGCATTTTCCTCGCCGATCCCGAGCACGACCGCCGCGTCGGTTTCGGTGACGAGTTCGGCAAGCCGGTCTGGCAGCAGGTGCCGGGCGAACACCGCAGCGCGCTGCGCCGGCTGATCGTCACGCAAGGCGACACCGAGCCCGCCTCGGTCGAGCAGCAGCGGCTGCTCGGCCACACCGCGCCGTCGCTTTACGACCTGCGCAATCTCTTCCAAGTCAACGTGGAAGAAGGCCGTCACCTGTGGGCGATGGTGTACCTCCTGCACGCGTACTTCGGCCGCGACGGACGCGAAGAGGCGGAAGAACTGCTCGCGCGCCATTCGGGCGACGCCGACAACCCGCGCATCCTGGCGACGTTCAACGAGCCGATCCGCGACTGGCTCTCCTTCTTCATGTTCACGTTCTTCACCGACCGCGACGGGAAGTTCCAGCTCAAGTCGTTCGCGGAGTCGAGCTTCGACCCGTTCGCGCGCACGTGCAAGTTCATGCTGACCGAAGAAGCGCATCACATGTTCGTCGGCGACACCGGCATCGCGCGGGTCGTGCGCCGCACGCTCGAGGTGATGAACGAAACGGGGAGCGACGATCCCGACACCGTGCGCCGAGCCGGCGCGGTCGATCTCCCCACGCTGCAGCGCTACTTGAACTTCTGGTTCTCCTCGTCGCTCGATCTGTTCGGCGCCGACGCCTCCTCGAACGCCGCGCAGTATTTCGCCACCGGCATCAAAGGGCGTCCCGACGAGAAGAAGTTCGCGGATCATCTCGCCGCAGGAACGTCGTTCGACCTCGAGATCCCGGACGCAGCACTCGGCACGCGGATCGACACGATTCCGATGCGCAATGCCATGAACGAGATCGTGCGCAACGCGTATGTCGACGACTGCATGAAGGGGCTCACCCACTGGAACCGGATTCTCGAAGCCGCCGGTCATGCGTATCGCTTCACGCTGCCGAGCACGCGCTTCCGCCGCGGCATCGGAAGCTGGGCGAACGTCCCGACCGATCCGGCCGGGAACCGCATCACCCAGGAAACATACGAGGCACAGGTCGGCTCGTGGCTGCCTAGCGACGACGACCGCGCGTTTGTCGGGAGCTTGATGCAGCGCGTCACCGAACCCGGCAAGATGGCCGGCTGGATCGCGCCGCCCGACAAGGGAGTCAAAGACCGCCCGGTTGACTACGAATACGTCCGCCTAGCGTAGGCGGTCTTACCTTCGTGCAACGACGGCCGTCGAGACGGGCGGCCGAGCGCGGAGGTACCATGGTCACGATAACCGTGAACGGCAAGAGCCACGACGTCGACGTCCCGGCCGACATGCCGCTGTTGTGGGTCGTTCGAGACGAACTCCATATGACGGGAACGAAATTCGGCTGCGGCGTCGCACAGTGCGGCGCGTGCACCATGCACGTCGACGGCGTAGCGACGCGCACGTGCGTCTTGCCGGTATCGCAAGCCGTCGGCAAGCAAATCCGCACGATCGAAGGCCTCTCGACCGACAACTCGCATGGGGTGCAGAGAGCGTGGATCGCCGAACAGGTCCCACAGTGCGGCTATTGTCAGTCCGGCCAGATCATGGCCGCCGCCGCGCTCCTCCAGAAGACGCAGAAGCCGACCGACGACCAGATCACGCAGGCGATGACCAACATCTGCCGCTGCGGTACGTACGACCGCATTAGGAGCGCGATTCATCGTGCTGCGGCGGAGACGTGAGATGGACGAACCCACGCTCAGCCGCGGCACCTTCATCCGTCTGACCGGCACGCTCGGAGCCGGCCTCGGTCTCGCCCTCTCGTTCCCTGGATGCGCGCCCAGCTCGCAAGGCGGCGGCAAGGAATTCTCTCCGAACGCCTGGGTTCGAATCGCGCCCGACGATACGGTGACGGTCGTCGTCAACAAGTCCGAGATGGGGCAAGGCGTCGCAACGGGGCTGCCGACGCTCGTCGCCGACGAGCTCGACGCCTCGATGAACAACGTGCGGGTCGAGTTCGCTCCTGCCGATCCGAAGTACGGCGACCCGGGGCTCGGCGGTGACATGATTACCGGCGGCAGCACGAGCATGCCCGATTCCTGGCTGCCGCTGCGCCAGGCCGGCGCGACCGCGCGCGCGATGCTGCTAGCGGCGGCCGCGAAGCAGTGGGGCGTTGACCCCGCGACGTGCACGACACGCGACGGCGTTGTCTATCACCAACCCTCGAACCGCAGCGCAAGGTACGGAAGCCTCGCCGCCACCGCCGCGACGCTTCCCGTCCCCACCAACGTTCCGCTCAAGACGCCTGACAAGTTCACGCTGATCGGGAAGCAGAGCCGGCGCCTCGACCTTCCGGGAAAGGTGAACGGCACCATAATCTACGGCATCGACGTGCAGGTCCCGGGGATGGTCTACGCCGCGATCGCACGCTCGCCGGTCTTCGGCGGGCGCGTCAAGAGCTTCGATGCGACCAAGGCCAAATCGGTGCCTGGCGTGACCGATGTCGTCCAGGTCTCGAACGGCGTCGCGGTCGTGGCGAAGAACACGTGGGCCGCGTTCCAAGGGAAGAACGCGCTCCAGATCGTCTGGGACGAGGGGCCCAATGCGAAGGTGAGCACGGCCTCGCTCTTCGCCGACGCCGAGCGTTTGGCAAAGACGCACCAGGGCGAGCGCGTCGCGGTTTCGCGCGGCAATCCGGACAAAAGCTCCGGCACGGTCGTCCAAGCCGTCTACCGCGGTCCATTTCTCGCCCACGCGACGATGGAGCCGATGAACGCGACGGCGGACGTGCGCGACGGCAAATGTGAGGTGTGGGCGCCGAACCAAGTCCAGCTGCGAGCACGCGCCGCCGCCGCGAAAGGGAGCGGGTTGCCCCCCGAGAGCTGCACGATCCACACGACCTATCTCGGCGGCGGTTTCGGCCGGCGTCTGGAGGCCGACTACGTCCAGGAAGCCGCGGAGGTGGCGAAAGCGATCAATTCACCGGTCAAGGTGATGTGGACGCGCGAAGACGATATCCAGCACGACTACTACCGCCCGATGAGCCTGAACGTCGTGCGCGGCGTCCTCTCCGCCGGCGAGCTGACCGCGCTTACGCATCAAGTCGTCCAGAAGTCCTGGTATCGCAGTTGGTGGCCGGCGTTGGTCAAGAAGGGGGTCGACCCCGGCGCTATGGAGGACGTCACCGACGCGCCCTATGCGATACCGAATTTCCGCGCTA
>JAQBPL010000359.1 GCA_028287545.1 Vulcanimicrobiota bacterium
GCGCTCGTCGATCTGGCAAGCCGCGAGCGTCCGGCGAACTTCACCGCGACCGCGTCCCTCGGCGGACGTCCGATCCTCTCCCAGCAATTTTCCGGCCCGCGCGCCGCGCCGCGCACGAAGACGGTGCCGATGCGCGACCTGCCTGCCGCTCACAGCGACGTGACGCTCGCCAAAGACGGTAGCGGAACCCTGCATTATGCGGTGACCTATCGGTATCGCGTCGCCGGCCGCGCACCCGGACGGTTGAACGGCCTGCGCATCACGCGCGTCGTGCGTCCGGCCAACGCGGCGACGGTCCTCGCGACGCTCGGCCTCGCCTTGCCGGCCGCGTCGCTCGAACTTGCGGCGGCGCACGTCTACGACGTCGAGCTGCAGATCGTCAGCGACCACCCGGTCGAGCGGGTCCTGATCACCGATCCGTTGCCGGCGGGGCTGGAAGGCGTCGACACCGCCTTCGCGACGACGTCCGGCGCGCTGCGCGTCCCCTCCGCGTCGTGGCAGATCGGCGACCAGCAGATTCGCACCGATATGATCCAAGCGTACGCCGACCAGTTGGACGCGGGCATCTACCGCCTGCACTATCTCGCGCGCACGGTGACGCCCGGAACGTTCGCGTGGCCGGGGGCCGAGGTGCACGTCGTCGACCGGCCCGACGAGTTCGGCCGAACCGCGGCAACCGTGGTGGTCGTGAAATAGACCAAGGGGCTGCCTTCACGCGAAGCGATCGGTGGCGCGACGACACACCCGACCACCGATCGCTTCGTTGTCACTATGTACGGTCGGCTCGGATTCGGTCGTGATCCGAGTTAGGTAGACGCGGCGCGGTTGGCTGAATCGCAACACTTCGCCGCAGGTCCGTAAGTGCGGAAAAGCGTACCGGATCAGCATGCCGACGGCGCGGGTTTCAATAGAGTCCGTATTCCGGCATTGCTTGGGGAGCAATGCGCGCGATCTCGCGGCGCTGCGCGGTACCCTCGCGGCGGGGTCGACGCACGCGCGGCTGGTCGATGCCGTATTGGCGCAGTTCGACGGCGACGTCGCGCGCGGCGACCGGATCCTGCGCAACGCGTGGCAGTCCGCTTCGAGCGATGAGTGCGGCTTCGTCGCGGAGTTGTGGCTCCCGATCCTGATCTCGCTTCAGCGCTTCGAGGAAGTCGAGACGATTCTCGGCGACCCACGCATCGACCGCGACGCGCCCAAGTTTGCCGCGTTGCGCTGCGTCGTCGCGGCAGTTGCGGGCGATGCAGCGGCATCGCTGGGGCTGGCGAACTCGCTCGAAGCGGCTCTCGACGACGAGGCCGACCCGCTGCTGCGGATGCGCGTCCACCAGCGTCTGGCGCTGGCGGCGTTCTACCGCAACGAACCGGAGGCGGCCCTGCGGCACGCCGACGCGTCGGTTGCGCTCGCCCGCGCGAACGGTGCGCACCGAGTCGCGGCCAGCGCACATTCGGTAGCCTATACCACACACTACGCGCTCACCGGCGATCTCCTCGCGGCGCTGCGCTGCGCGCGCGAGGTCGCGGTCGAGGCCGCCGCCGCCGGCGATCGTTCGGTGCGCGCGCTGGGCCTGGTCGCGCAGTACGAAATCTCCGTCGAGCTGGCGGATGACGCGGCTGCTCAGGCGACGATGGAGATGTTGCGGGCCGAGCCCTTGCCGGAGCAGTACCGCGAGCGATTCGCGAGCCGGGTCGCCGACGCGATGACGCAGGCCGCTCAGGGCGACTATGCCGCGGCGCGCAACGTCTTCGTCGTCCTGAGCGACGAAGACGGGCGCAGCCAGGGGGAGCGCTCGCTGTGTCGCGCGCTCGCGGCGCTGTGCAACGTCGCGGTCGGCGATGAAGAGGCGGCTCGCTCGCTGTCGCGGCGCGCGATCGGCGCATCCGCGCGTCCGCCGAGCGGGCTTCCGGCGTACGAACTGCGCTATCGGCGTCTGGCGCGCGCGATCGCCTGTGCGACCTGCGCGCTGCTCGGCGACACGGTGCGCGCCGACCGCCGCGCCGACGCGGCGCTGCTGCGCGACGATCCGGACGTCGCCGGGCTCGTCGGAGCAGGACGCGGCGTGCGGGCTGCCGCGCTCTCGCCCAAAGTGCGCGGATACGCACGACTGATCGAATCCGTGCACGCTCGCCTGACGCAGCGCCCCGGCTCGGGCCCGCTCACGACGACGGAGCTGGAGATCTTCCGGCAGATCGACGCGGGACGAAACGCACCGCAAATCGCCCAGGCGCTCGGCCGCAGCCCCTACACGATTCGCACCCACGTTCGTAATGCGATCGAGAAGCTGCAGGCGCACGGCCGGCTCGACGCGCTGGCCCGGGCGCGAAAGATGGGTCTCCTGCAAGACGCCTGAGCGTCCGGGTCGGCGCCGCGTCTACCTAACTCGCGTCTGACCGCGAGACCGCCTCTTCGCTACGGTGGGTGAGTAAGACACTCACCGCTTCGAAGAGGGGTTCCGCCATGGATCCGATCAGCCTGCTCCTTATCATCATCGCCATCGTGCCGCCGATCTGCATTTGATCGTATGCTGGGGCTTGACGGCGATCCGCGCCCGCTGTCCGTCTTGGTGGACTTCCTAGTCGGGGAGTCCGTGCAAACGCTGGCGCGCAAGAACAGGGTCGCTGAGGAATTTGTGGAGTCGGCCCTTCGGAGTGCGCTCGCGCTCTATGACTTTTCGGCGATCAGCCGGGCGCCGGAAGTGCGTCACGCTCGCACCGTCGTGACCGGAGAATTGCAATGCTCGTAGTTATCGTCGATGACGATGCGTTCAACGTCCGCCTTTACGCGAAAATCGTCGCGCAGATTCCGAACGCCTCGACGAAGGGGTTCACCTCATCCGCCGAAGCGATGGCGTGGTGCCGGGTGAACGAGCCGGACCTGCTCCTGCTCGACTACCGCATGCCGAGCCCCGACGGGCTCGAGTTCATCGAGCAGTACCGCGCGCTGTGGCCCGATTCGGATGTCCCGATCGTCATGGTGACGGCCGAACAGGACCACAACGTTCGCCGACGCGCCTTCGATTTGGGCGCGAGCGACTTCTTGGTGAAACCGACCGATCCCATCGAGCTGGTGGCGCGCGTGCGGAACCTGCTGGAGCTGCGCAAGAGCCGAGCGCGTGCGCGGATGCTCACCAATGAAGTCGTGCGCGCGACGCGTGAGCTCGCCGACCGCGAAGAAGAGACGATCTATCGGCTGATGCGAGCCGCCGAGTACCGGGACAACGAGACCGGAACGCACATCGCGCGGATGGGCCGGTACGCCGCTCTCGTCGGCAGGAAGCTCGGCCTGAACGCGGCTGAGCAGCGGATGCTGCTGCTGGCGACGCCGATGCACGACATCGGCAAGGTCGCGACGCCGGACCAGATTTTGCTCAAGCCCGGACCGCTCACCGCGGCCGAGTGGGAGATCATGCGCTCGCACACGACGTCGGGCTACGACGTTTTGAGCGGCAGCTCGTCGCTCGTCCTGCAGACGGCGGCCGACATCGCCCTGCGGCATCACGAGCGCTGGGACGGCTCGGGATACCCGGGCGGCCTGAGCGGCGAGGATATCCCGCAGTGCGCGCGGATCGCAGCCGTCTGCGACGTGTTCGACGCGCTGGTGTCGGAGCGGCCGTACAAGCGGGCATGGCGGGTCGACGACGCGTTCGCGGAGATCGAGCGCGTCGCCGGCTCACACTTCGACCCGGTGATCGCTACGGCGTTCCTCGAATGTCGCCCGAACGTGCTCGCGGTGATGGCGCGTTTTGTGGACAAGGCGACGACGGTCTCGGCTGCCTGAGGGAGCGAGACGGTCCAGCCCATTGCGGGTACGGTGTGAGCATAATCGCTCTTATCCTGTCCCGCATGGGAGTTCGCGTATGCTCAGACGACTCACGATGCTCGCTCTGACCGGCGTCCTTGCGACGGCCGGCTTGGTGAGTTTCCCTTCCGTCGGCGCGGCGGCGCCTGACCAAAACACCTTCAGCACCGCCAACGGCGTGTGGAACAGCCGCAACCCGGGCCACAGCTGGAGAACGACCGCCTGGAACGGCGATCGCCGCTGGCAGCGACGTGATCGCGACGACCGCCGCCGCGATCGCGGAGATCGCGACAACCGTTGGAACACGTGGAACGGCGGTTCCCGGAACAATTGGAACGGCAATTCTCGGAATAGTTGGAACGGCAGCAACTGGAACAACGGGCGTCACAACGGCCGGCGGTACATCCAGCACCGCGACCGCGACGATCGCCGCTAGCTAGACCGGAGCGCCGGCAGCGCTCTGCTGCCGGCGCGCTTCGTCCTCTTGCAGCTCGCGCCATTGCACTTTGCCGGACCCGGAACGCGGGAGTGACGGCACGAACTCGACGACGCTCGGCGCTTTGTAGACGGCCATGTGGGCGCGCGCCCAGTCGATGATCTCTTCGGGTGTGACCTCGGCGCCGTCGCGCGGCACGATCAGCGCCTTGACGCGTTCGCCGATGCGCGGATCGGTCGAAGCGATCACGCAGGCTTCTTTGACGCCCGGGTGCGCGAACAGCTTCGTCTCGACCTCCGCCGGCCACACCTTGAAGCCTGCGACGTTGATCATGCGCTTGAGGCGGTCGACCAGGAAGAAGTATCCTTCGTCATCGACGTAGCCTAAGTCGCCGGTGCGAAAGAAGCGCTTCCCGTCGAGCTCGATGAACGCGTCGGCGGTCGCTTCGGGCTGATGCCAGTATTCGCGCATCACCTGCGAGCCGGAGATCAGAATCTCGCCGGTCTCGCCCGCAGGGAGTTCGCGCAGCGTTTCGGGATCGATCACGCGCGAGTCGACGCCGAAGGTCGGAACGCCCAAGCATTGCAGCTTCGTGCGCTCCTGCGGGTTCGCGTGCGTCATCGCGATCGTCTCGGTGAGCCCGTAGCCCTCCATATAGTTCAGACCCAGGCGCTCGGTCAGCTCCGTGCCGACGGCCGCGGGGAGCGGCGCGCCGCCGCCGCTGAGGTGCGCGATCGACGCCAGCGCTTCGCCGCGGTATGCCGGATGCGCCAGCAAATCGACGATCATCGTGCTGATCGCCGTCATGCTCGTACAGCGGTACCGCTCGATCAGCGTCAGCACGACGGCGGGATCCCAGCGGGTCGTCATGACGATCGTCGATCCGCACAGCAGCGTCGCGTTCATGTCGCCGGTCATCCCGGTCACGTGGAAGTACGGCAAGACGGACATCACGCGGCGCCCCGGCATCATGGCGCCGCCCCACATCGGCGTCGCGAAGGCCGTCGTCTGAATCGAACGATGCGTGTGGACGCAGCCCTTTGGCCGTCCCGTAGTGCCGGACGTGTACGGCAAGAGCGCCATGTC
Source organism: Vulcanimicrobiota bacterium (assembly GCA_028287545.1). The sequence continues at coordinate 5,321 of JAQBPL010000359.1, forward strand.
GTCGCCGCCCGCCGTCATCGGGCCCGGGCGTTCGCCGGACGCCAGAGCGGCGGAGAATGCGACGAACCCTTCGCCTTCTACCGGCGCGCGCGGCGCGGCAACGGCCGGCGGAAGGTCGAGATCCGTCGCGGTTTCGAGGTAGTCGGAGTAGGCTGCGACGATCGCGTGCTTCAGCGGCGCCGGCACGAGCGCGCGCAGCCGCGGCGCAAGCTCTTGCCCGGTGATCGCGACCGTTGCGCCGCTGTCCTCGAGGTAGACGGCGAGTTCTTCTCCGACGAGCATCGGGTTCAGCGGAACCACGACCGCGTCGGCGCGCAGAATCGCATAGTACGCGATCACGAATTGCGGCGAGTTCTGCATGTAGAGCAAAACGCGGTCGCCGCGCCGTACGCCGGCGCGGTTCACGAGGTAGCCCGCGAGCGCTTCGACCTCGTTCCACAACCGCCGGTACGAGATCGGCGTATCGTAGTAGACGATCGCGGCGTGATCGGGGAAGCGCGCCGCCGACGTCGCGAGGTTGTGCGCGAGATTGGTTTGCGGAACGGGAAATTCTTTGGGGCGGCCCTTGGGCCAGAAGGCGAAGTGTCGCGGAGGAACTCCGGCGTCGCTCAACGCCGTTCCGCCGGTCGTGTCTCCCCGACGACGACGCCGAGGTCGAGGTTGCGCGGGCGCAGGTCGTGCCGCGCGTCGATCGTGCGAATGACGTGCGAGTAGGACGAGATGATGATCGATTGGGTGAACGCTCTGCCGCGGCGATAGCGAACGCCGTCGAGAAACTCGCCGTCGGTCACGCCGGTCGCGGTGAAGATCGCTTCCTCGCTCGAGCAGAGGTCGTCCAGGGTCAGCGTCGCGCCGATGCGCAGACCTTCGCTGCGGGCGATCTCTTCGTCACGTTCGTCGCGCGCCCACAGGCGGCCGAACATCTCGCCGCCCAGCGCGCGGGTCGCGCATGCTGCGATCACGCCCTCGGGCGATCCCCCGATTCCGGCCAGCACGTCGACGCGCGCGCGGTCTTCCAGCACGGCGTACACGGCATTCGCGACGTCGCCGTCGCCGAACACGCGAACGCGTGCTCCGGCGGCGCGCACCGCGCGCATGAGCGATTCGTTGCGCGGGCGTTCGAGCAGGGCGACGGTGAGGTCGGCGACTTCGCGGCCCTTGGCACGGGCAAGCGCGCGCAGGTTTTCTTCGAGCGGCATCTCGATCGAGACGACGCCGCGGCCGGCGGGGCCCGTCACGAGCTTCTCCATGTAGGGCACCCGCGTTCGGAAGAGCGTTCCGCGCGGGGCCGCGGCGATGACGGCGATCGCGCCGGGGCCGCCTTTCGAGGCCAGCGTCGTCCCGTCGATCGGGTCGACCGCGATGTCCAGCGAGGGGCCGCGGCCGTTGCCGACCTCCTCGCCGTGATAGAGCATCGGCGCTTCGTCTTTCTCGCCCTCGCCGATCACTACCACTCCGTTGAGGTCGGCGCCGGCGAGCGCCGTACGCATCGCCTCGACGGCGGCGCCGTCGACGGCGTTTTTCTCTCCTAGACCGACTAGGCGTCCGGCGGCAATCGCCGCCGCCTCGGTCCCACGAACGAAGGCATACTCGAGCGCATGGGTCTCCATAGATCGCGTATTTCCAGGTGCCCGCTTGCTCAAAACCTGCTGATCCGCCCCCAAAAGCGCCAAAGGCTATCTTTTGGAGACCTTCGTCCCACGCCGGAGAGCCCGCGGCCAGGCTCGCCGAACGGCCGTCACTGCACAGTACCCGTTCAAGCGCGGGGCGAAGGCCACCCGGTGCAAGAGCGGGACGTCGCCCTGTTCGGAGCGATCGCCGGCGCGCTGACGGCGACCGACCTCGAGCGCGCGCTCGAAGCGGCGCTGCGCGAGATCGTGCACGCACTCGATCTGGCCGCCGGCTGGATTTGGAATCTCGATCCGCAGACGGATCGGTTCTACCTCGCCGCCGCCCACGAGCTCCCGCCGTATCTGCGCGAGCCGGTGAAGATGACCGGCGATCCGTGCTGGTGCATGGAGTCGTTCGTCGACGGCGATTTCGATTCGAAGAACGTCGATACGATCTCGTGCTCGCGCCTGCGGAGCGGGCGGAACGAGCCGGGTGCCGCGACGACCTTGGGACTGCAGTCACACGCCTCGGTTTTGCTTCGCTTCGGCGATCGGCGGCTCGGCATCATGAACCTGTGTCCGCCGGTGGGCCGGCGCCTGGGCACGACCGACCTGCAGTTGCTCTCCGCGATCGGCGCGCAAATCGGCCTGGCGATCGAGCGCGGACGGCTGGCCGAGGCCGGTGCGAACGCCGCCCGCTCGGACGAGCGCGCGCGTTTGGCGCGCGAGATCCACGACACGCTGGCCCAGGATCTCACCGCGATCGCACTGCAGCTCGAGAGCGCGCTGCGCGACGCCGCACTCGACGGGCCGCCGGCCGACCGCGTTCGCACGGCGCTCGACTGTGCGCGCGCGTCGATGACGCGGGTGCGCGCGTCGGTGCTCAGCCTGCGCGCCGATCCCCTGGAGGGCCGTTCGCTGGCCGCCGCGCTGGCGGCGCTGGCGCGCAAGACCAGCTCGGAGACGGGGATGCGGGTCGCGTTCCACGAGCACGGCGTGCCGGCGCTCTCGTACGACACCGACGTGGAGCTCTACCGCATCGCCGCCGAGGCCTTGGCCAACGCGCGTATGCACGCCGGCGCGTCGCGGATCGATCTCGAACTGATCGGCTCCGGCGGCGGCGCGTTCTCGCTGCGCGTCCGCGACGACGGATCGGGCTTCGATCCCGCGGCGCGCGACGCCGACCGCTACGGCTTGGTGGGGATGGAAGAGCGCGCGCGTCTGGCCGGCGCGGTGCTTCGGATCGATTCGAAGCCGGGAGGCGGCACGTGCATCGAGGTCGCGATGAGGGGCGGCGCGCCATGATCCGCGTCGCGATCGTCGACGATCATCCCGTCGTCGCCGACGGCATCGCCGCCAACCTGCGGTCCGATCCGAAGATCGACATCGTCGCGACGGGTGCGACCGCCGACTCGGCGGTCCAGATCGCTCGCGACCACGCCCCCGACGTGCTGATTCTCGATCTCGAACTCGGCGGCCGCAGCGGCTTGGACGCCGTCGCCGCGGTGCGCGCCGCGTCGGCGAAGACGCGCATCGTCGTCTTCAGTGCTTTTGCGGGCGAAGAGCGGGTGGCGAGCGCGTTCGAGCGCGGCGTCGACTCCTACGTGCTCAAGGGGACGCCAAGCGACGAGCTCGTCGCGGTGATCCACGCGGTCGCGAGCGGCGGGACGCGCATTCCGCCCGACATCGCGGCCCAGCTCGCGCGCGCCGTGCGCACGCCGCGCCGCGAACGCATCACCCTGCGCGAGCGCGAGATTCTCGCGATGCTGGCGGAAGGTCTTTCGAACCGCGCCGCGGCGGATCAGCTGGGCATCTCCGAACGAACCGTCAAGTTCCACGTCGGCGAGATCCTCGCACGCCTCGGTGCCGACAACCGCGCGCAAGCCGTCGCGATCGCGCAGGCCCGCGGCCTGCTCTGACCCCGCACGATATCCTCTCGGATTTCACTTCCCTTTCAGTCCGTCGCGCCAGGCGATAACTTCGAGTTCGACCCGGACTGCGTCTTCGACGGCAACTACAGGGCTCGCCTGGAATACAAACGCAGGTAACATCGAGCAAAACTTGTGAACCGTCAACGGATCATCGCAGTCCACCAACATATGCCCGCCCCACTCGCCCACGCGCACTACGAAGAACTCGATCTTGAAGTTGGCCGGCGCCTTCCACTGGCCAAACACATCAAGGATTCGCTTCTGGGCATTCTCGTACTCGATAGGCGAACCTTGAGGGCGTTCGAACCAACTAATCACGTACTTCATCGGCATCCTCCGTCACGGCGTTGAAATCCTCGGAACGATTGCTGTTTGGACGTGCGAATCAATGATTATATGGTTTTCAGATTGAAACCACTTTCTTGGGTTTGCTTCCAGGCAACGTACGTTAAAGCCGATTCCCCAAATGACCGGGATCCGAAAACCTCGATGTTCGCCGTTTCAGGCTCAGGACCATAACTCTGCGATCCGCTGCATAATTGCCGCGAATAACTGCCGCGGGATGGCTACTTCTGCCATCTGAAACGTGACATAGCGGCCATGGCTGACGACCTTCGCACCGATCTCGATCAGCTTTTCGCGCAGGCTCGTGAGCGACCACTCCTTGCTCGGCTCGGGGGGCGCCGGCGTGCGTAGGAATTACCGATAAACTGTGAGCAGCTAAAAATGACGGGACGACAAGTTCGCTTCTACGCGGCACGCAGCGCTAAATCGATTCGGACGTAGCGAAGTTCGTCGCTCCTGTCCGTTCGGACAGGGAAGCCCCCCGGCTTCGGAGCGGCGCGCCGGGCGCGCGCATTCGCTACGCTGGGGGCATGAACGACACCACCTGGTTCGAACGCGGACACGTCGCGATCGTCACCGGCGCCTCGAAGGGCTTCGGCCGCGCCGTCGCCGTCGAATTGGCCCGGCGCGGGATCTCGCTGATCATCGACGCGCGCGGCGAGGCTGCACTCGACGAGGCCGCACGCGAA
>JAQBPL010000387.1 GCA_028287545.1 Vulcanimicrobiota bacterium
TGAAGGTGCCGACGACGCACGACCATCCGGATGGCGTCGCGGCGGGGATCGTCGCGGGTTTGGCGCGGATCTTGGACGACCATGCGATCGACCCGTCTGCGATCGCGTTCATCGCGCACTCGACGACCCAGGCGACGAACGCGCTGCTCGAAGGGGACGTCGCGCGCGTCGGCGTCGTCACGCTCGCTGGACCGATCGGCCGCGCGTTCGCGCGCTTCGCGCCGTTCGCACTGGCCGAAGGCATCCGCTTCGAGCCGCTGTGGTTCGACGGACGTGACCCGGGCGTGCTCGACGCAATGGCATCCGCCGGTGTCGAGGCGCTGGCGGTGAGCGAGGCGTTCTCGGTCGATCGGCCGCAGCGCGAAGCGGCGCTCGTCGGCGAGGCGCGCGCGCGCGGCCTGGCCGCGACGAGCGGCGCCGAGGTTTCGACGCAGTACGGCCTGCGCGCTCGCACGCGCACGGCCGCGCTGAACGCGGCGATCCTGCCGCGCATGCTACGCACGTCGCGCGTGACGGCCCGGGCGGTCGCCGACGCGCGCATTCCGGCGCCGCTGATGATCATGCGCAGCGACGGCGGCGTGATGGACGTCGCCGAGGTCGAGCGCCGCCCGATCCTCACCATGCTCTCCGGGCCGGCGGCGGGGATCGCCGGCGCGCTGTTCCACGAAAACGTTACCGACGGGATCTTCATCGAAGTCGGCGGGACGAGCGCGGACGTCTCGGTAATCCGGCGCGGCCAGCCGCAGATGCGCCCGGCGCGCATCGGCGGTCACCGCACGCTGCTGCGCACGCTGGACGTGCGCACGATCGCCGTCGCCGGCGGTTCGCTGGCGCGCATCGCCGGCGGCCGGGTCGTCGAGATCGGACCGCGTTCCGCACACATCGCCGGCTATCGCTACGCCGCGTTCACCGATCCCGAGGTCGTGCGAACGGCGCGCGCCGCTCTCGACGGCGGGATCGTTGCGCTCGTCGCCGCCGACGGTACGCGCATCGCCGTGACGCCAACCTGTGCGGCCAACGTCGCGGAGACGGTTCCGTCCGACGCGTTCGCGCGCGGCGACGCGGTCGCGGCGCGGCTCGCCTGCGAGATCGCGGGCGCGGCAATGGGGATGAGCGCCGACGCACTCGCGGCGGCGATCCTCGATCGCGCGACCGAACGCCTGCGGGCGACGATCGACGAGCTGATCGCCGATTACGCGCTCGATCGCACGACGGTCGTCCTCGTCGGCGGCGGCGGTGGTGCCGCGGCGCTCGTCCCGTATGCGGCGCAAAAGCTCGGGTTCGCGCATCGCATCGCGCGCGACGCGCAGGTGATCTCGCCGCTGGGCGTGGCGCTCGCGCTCGTCCGCGAAGTCGTCGAACGAACGATCGTCGACCCGACGCCCGACGACCTCGCGCGCATCCGCCGCGAAGCGATCGACGCCGCGGTCGCCTCCGGCGCGGCGCCGGAACGCGTCGAGGTCGTGATCGAAGTCGACACGGCGCGCAATCGCGTCCGCGCGTCCGCCTCAGGCGCCACCGCGCTCGTCGAAGGGACGCAGTCGGCGGTAGACGTCGGCGACGAGGTGCGGCTGGCCGCCGCCGCGGCGCACCTGCGCATCGCGCCCAGCGACGTCCGCGAGGTCGCCGCGACGGATGCGCTCGCGATCCTCGCATCGGCGCGCGAGAGCGCCGTCGTCGATGCGCGCGGCGTCGTGCGGCTGATCCTTCCGGGCGCGCACGCGCGCACGGTGCGCTGCGCGGACGTCCCCGCGGCGCTGGCGCGGGCGATCGACGACGACACGACCTTCGGCGACGTCGGCCGCGCGCTTCCCGACGTCTTCGTGCTGCGCGGCTCGCGAATCGGCGAGTTCGCCGGAATGGCGGAAGCCGCCCAGATCGCCGCGCTCGTCCGCGACGAACTCGCCGGCGTGGACGACGACGAACCCGTCGTCATCCTCACCGTCCCAAAACGCGCCTAATCCCCCGAGATGTCATTGCCAGCCCAATTGTCATTGCGAGCCCAAATGTCATTGCGAGCTTGTCGAGCAACCCTCGTGTCGGCCCGAGCGTAGTCGAGGGCTGACGCCGCTATCGTTATCAGAATTCGACTGGAGCGGTTCCTACATGTCAAAATCAAGGTCACGGTGATTTCGTAGTGCACGGAGCCGATCTGAGTTTGTCAGGAGACGGCGCGTTGTTCGAGCTGCGCGTCGAACACGATCTCGTTCCCCCGCCGGAAGGGGAAATGCAATGGGTTCCCTGCCGTTGCTTCTGTGCAGTTGACTCGTTTCAAGGCGAGTTCCCACTCTCCATCACGGAGAAAGAGTTTGCACGGTTCCGGGACGAACTCAACAAGCTTCGTGCGGGAGACGTACAAACGATCGAGCTGGAAAACTTGGAGATGGATTTTCGCCTGATCATGACTCTCCGCCACACGGGTTCGGTCTCGATCTCAGGAAAGTTAGCACCTGGTTACGTCAAGAATCGCGCGACGCTCACGTTTGATTTTGACTCGGATATCGCTAATATCGATACGGCGGCGAGGAGCCTGAGCGCTATTTTGAAGAATCTCCAGCGCCGTTCATAGGCCAAGGTGCAAGGACGTCGAGCGTAGCGTCGTCGCCCGACGTCCAGTGCGTTCCGCGCCGAGCGATCACGGGCGGTGTGCCGTATGGTCGAACCGATCACCGCGAGGCGGCGTCGCCCTTCGACTTCGCTCAGCGCGACAACGAGGGTTGCTCGACAAGCTCGCAATGACAACGAGCTCGCAATGACAACGAGCTCGCAATGGCACACTCAGGCCGATCGCTCGGTGCCGGCGCCGGTCGCCGTTTTGCGCTGGTGGATCATGTACGGGTGACCTTCCGGATCGGTGCCGAACGCCATGAAGCACACCGGCGTCTCCATCGGATCGCTGAGCGTCGCGCCGCGTTCGCGCATCCGCGCGACGGCGGCGTGGGCGTCAGGGACGGCAAACATGCCGCTGTATCCCGGTTGCCGGCCTTCGGCGAAATCGGGCCGCCACACGCCGAACGTCGACCCGTCGGCGAGCGTGAACTCCGCGCCGCGGCCCTCGTTGTCGACCTCCGTAGGCGTCATTCCGAGGACGTCGCGGTAGAAGGCGATCGAGCGCGCCGGATCGCTGACGAAGACGGCGGCGATGTCGAGCCCCACGATCGACGTCGGACCGTGCGCAACATGGTCGTGCGCCTGGCCGTCGCGAACCGTGCGCTGGTGGATCACGAACCCGTTCTCGTCCGGGTCTGCGCCGAACGCCATGCGGCACACCGGGCCCTCGATCGGGTCGCTCACCGTCCCGCCCCGCGTCCGGATCGCTGCGATGGCCGCGCCGACGTCGCCGACGGCGAAGAAGGTGACCTTTCCATCCGACTCCGACCCGTCGCCTTGGTTCCACACGCCGAACGTCGTCCCGTCGGCGAGCGTGAACTCGGCGCCGCGGCCGCCGTCGTCGACTGCGGTGGCCTCGATGCCGAGCACATCACGGTAGAAGCCGACCTGGGCCGCCGGGTCGCGGACGAGGATCGCGGAGAGGTCGATTCCGGTGATCGAAGCGCTGTCGAGCGTGGTTGGTTGCATGGCCCTAGGTTAGTCCACCATATATGACATGCGCTGTCATGTATGACCGCGACGCCACGATCGCAAGCGTTCGCGGCGCGGCGTCGCGCTTCGGCTTCGCTCAGCGCGACACGAGAGTTGCTCGACAAGCTCGCAATGACAGGAAGCTCGCAATGACGGCGTGACATCGCGCTCGTATTGACGTCGTGGCGCGCGATGACGTGCCTTCGCGAGCAGGCGGACGCGGCCCGCCGCCGCTCGAAGGGGCCGTCATGCGCGAATGCGACGTCCTCGTCGTGGGCGGAGGGAACGCGGGCTGTGCCGCGGCGATCGCCGCCGCGCGTGCCGGCGCGCGCGTGCTGCTCGCCGAGCGCTACGGCTTTCTGGGCGGCACGGCGACGGCGTCGATGGTCGGGCCGTGGATGACGTTCCATTCAGGCGAGGAGCGGATCGTCGGCGGCATCGCGCAGGAGATCGTTGAGCGGCTCGTCGTGCTCGGCGGGTCGCCGGGGCATGTGCACGACGCGTCGGACTACGTTCCGACGATCACGCCGTTCGATCCGGAGATCCACAAGGCGCTCCTGTTCGACATGATGCGCGAGAGCGGCGTGACGCTGCTCCTGCACGCCTGGTTTCTCGACGCGTCCGTCGCCGAGGGGCGGGTCGCCTCAGCGCGCTTCGCGACGGTCGGCGGCATGCGCACGATCGCCGCGCGCCGGACGATCGACGCGACGGCCGACGCGTACGTCGCGGCGAGCGCGGGCGTACCGACCCAGCAAGGCGACGCGCGCGGACGCGTCCAGCCGGCGAGTTTGATGTTTCGGCTGAGTCACGTCGATCTGAACCTCCTCTCGCACTACGTGCGGCAACGCCCCGAGCAGATGCGCAGCTCGCTCAAGACGCACGAACGAACGCCCGACGCTCTCACCGCCGTGGCCGGCTTGTACGAACTGTGGGACGCCGCGCGCGCGCGCGGCGCCGTCACGGTCCCGCGCGAACTCGTGTCGTTCTTCGCGACGCCGTATGCCGACGAGGTGACCGTCAACATGACGCGCGTCGTCGACGTCGACCCGCTCGATCCGGACGATCTCACCCGCGCCGAAGTCGAAGCGCGCGCACAGGTGATGCAGCTCTTCGCGTTCTTCCGCAGCGACGTGCCCGGCTTCGCCAACGCGCGCATCGCGGCGACGGCGACGCAGATCGGCGTGCGCGAATCGCGCCGCATCCTCGGCGAGTACACGCTCACCGCCGACGACGTACTGAACGCGCGCACGTTCGACGACGCGATCGCGCGAAGCGCGTACCCGATCGACATCCACAATCCCTCGGGAAGCGGCACGACGACGCATCGTCTGCCGGCCGGCGCGTCATACGAGATTCCGTATCGGTGCCTGGTGCCGGTCGGCGTCGACGACCTGCTCGTCGCGGGCCGCTGCATCTCGACGACGCACGAGGCGCTCGCGTCGACCCGGCTCACGCCCACGGTGATGACGCTCGGTCAAGCCGCCGGCACCGCCGCCGCGCTTTCAGCGGCGGTCGGGGTCACCCCCCGCGCACTCGATCCCGACCCGCTTCGCGCGCGGCTCATCCACGACGGCGTGGACTTGCGCCGTCCCGCCGCTGCCAGTGCCTGACGCGCGCGCCCTTGCCCGAGCGTACGGCGTTCGCGTGGAGATCGCCGACCTCGGCGACTGGGCAAGCGTGACGCTCGTCGCTGAATACGATCCCGACGGGCCGGTCATTCGCGTAAGCGAACGCGTCCCGGAGGGTGCGGTGGATCTCGCGATCGCGCACGAGCTCTACCATCATCGCGAAGCAATCGGCGAGGTTCCGCGCCCGCGCGATCGGGCGGCGCGCGAACGCGCGGCCGACGCGTTTGCCGAGCGTCTCGCGTGAGGTTTGTCGCCGGGATCGACGGCGGGCAGTCGTCGACGACGGCGGTCGTGATCGACGAGCGCGGCGTCGTGCGCGGGCGCGGCTACGGCGGCGCTGCCGATCACGTCGACGAGCCGCCGGGTTCGGCCAAGTGCGCCGACGCGTGCGCGGCGGCGCTGACCGCGGCGCTGGCGGCCGCGGGCCTGCCTCCGGCCACGCGGCTCGAAGCCGTCGTCGCCGGAATCTCGGGATACGATGGGCACTTCGACGGTGCACCGCTGCGGATCGCGGCGACCGCCGCGCGGCTGGTGCACGACGCGCCGATCGCCCTGGCCGGCGCGCTGCAATCACGTCCGGCGGTGGTCGTCATCGGCGGGACCGGATCGGTCGCGTACGGTGAGGACGGTGCGCGTGCCGCGGTGACGGTCGGCGGGTGGGGATTCCTCTTCGGCGACGAGGGGAGCGCGTACGCGGTCGGGCGCGACGCGCTGGCGTGCGCGATGCGCGCCGACGACCGGGGTGAGCGGATTCCGCTGGGCGACGCGGCGCTGGCCTATTTCGATCAGCCGGATCTGCGTTCGCTGGCGACGGCCGCGCTGCTCGGCCGGCTCTCCCGCGCAGCGCTTGCGTCGTTCGCCCGGGTGGTGCACGACGCTGCCCGCCTCGGCGATCCGGAGGCCGGAGCGATCGTGGCCGCTGCGGCCACGGCGCTGGCGACGCTCGCCGCTACCGCCATCCGGCGTCTGGCGCTGGGCGAGCGCGCCGTGCGGGTCGCCTTCGCGGGCGGTTCGTTCGTGAACGAAGCGTTTCTCGCGCGCACGGCGGAGGCGCTGGCTGTGCTGGCACCGCAGGCGATCGTCGAGGCTCCGCGCTACGATCCCGCCGTCGGCGCGGCGCTCATGGCGTTCCGGGACGCCGGCCTCTCGCCGCCGGACCGGATCGTCGAGTGATCCTGGAGAGCTTGCGCGGCGGGCTGATCGTCTCCGTGCAAGCGGAGGCGTCTTCCGCGCTCAACACCCCGGAGGCGATCGCGCTGCTGGCGCGGGTGGCGGTCGCGAACGGCGCACGCGGCCTGCGGGTCGAGGGGCTGGCGCGAATCGGCGCGGTGCGCCGCGCAGTTTCGGTGCCCCTGATCGGGATCGTCAAGCGGCGCTACGCGGGGTTCGCGCCGTACATCACCGCCGGTGACCGCGAGATCGAGGAGGTCGTCGCGGCCGGCGCGGAGATCGTCGCCTTCGACGCCACCGGACGCGAGCGGCCCGACGGGCGCGACGTCGCAGCAACGGTCGCCGCGATCCATCGGCGCGGTCGTCTTGCGATGGCGGACTGCGCGAGCGCCGAGGACGTCCGGCGCGCCGCCGAAGCGCACGCCGACATCGTCGCGACGACCTTGTGCGGATACACGGAGGCGACGCGCGGGACGACGCTGCCCGCCCTCGATCTCGTGCGGGCGGCTGCCGCAAGCGGGCGCTTCGCGATCTGTGAGGGAGGCGTCGCGTCGCCCGGCGACGTCCGCGCGGCGTTCGATGCCGGCGCCGACGCAGTCGTCGCGGGGACGGCACTCACAAACATCGACGTGCTGGTCCAGCGTTTTGTCGAAGGGACTCAGAGGTCGGACCTTCCGAAAGCAGCCGAACGCACCGTCCGATAGAAGTCAACGCGCGAAACAGCCAAGTTCAGCATAGTAGGAAGTTGAAGCGGCCAGCGGGGAGAACACCGCGGGTCGACGCCGCCTCGCAGGCGGCCGCGTACGAGTGAGGAGCTCTTGGCACAGCGGATCGTCAAGCCGAAAACCAACCTCGGTCCAGGCTTCTGGCCCATAACGGCGCTGATC
>JAQBPL010000402.1 GCA_028287545.1 Vulcanimicrobiota bacterium
CACGATCGACGCCACGGACGAGACGATCAAGACCAAGCCGCAGGTCGTGCAAGCCTTCGTCGACGGCCTCGAAGACGCGATCCGCTACATGCGTACCGATCAAGCCGGAGCGGCCGAAGTCGCGGTCACGGAGTTTCCGCAGCTCGCACCGGAAATCGTGCGCGCGTCGGTGAAGCGCATGTTCCACGACGACGTGTATCCGAAGAGCGCGACGATCGAACCGGCGGCCTTCGCGAACGCGCTCGCGCTGCAGGTGACGATCGGCAACATCAAGCCGGATGCGGTGACCTACGCGGCCGCAATCGATCCGCAGTTCGCCCGCAAAGCGACCGCCGCGAAGTGATCGTCGCGGCCCCGCCGCCGAACGTTGCCGAGGCGTTGACGCGCATCGGCGCGGGCGACGACCCGCTACAAGCGTGGACTTACGTCGACGGCTGTGCCGGCGATGCTCCGGCGGCCGATGGGCCGCTTTCCGGGATGCCGTTCGGCGTCAAGGACATCATCGACGTCCGCGCGATGCCGATCGCCTGCGGCCTGGCGCGCCCGCCGCGCGTGAGCGAGCTCGACGCGTGGTGCGTCGCCGCGCTGCGCGCGGCCGGTGCTGTGCCGGTCGGCAAGACGCACACCACGGCGTGCGCGCACCGCGATCCCGCGCCGACGTACAATCCGCTCGACGCGGAGCGAACGCCGGGAGGTTCGAGCGCCGGCAGCGCGGCCGCGGTCGCGGCGGGCCACGTGCCGTTCGCGCTCGGAACGCAGACCATCGGCTCGGTTCTGCGTCCGGCCGCATATTGCGGCGTCGTCGGCTTCAAGCCGTCGTACGGCCGCATTCCGACGACGGGGGTGGCGCCGTTTGCGCCGTCGCTCGATCACGTGGGGATCATCGCGGCCGACGTCGCGACGGCCGAGCGCGTCGCTCGCTGCGCAATCTCGGGGTTGGAGCACGAGCCGCCGCGAGAAGCGGTCAGGCTCGCGGTCGCAGATGCCGTCTGCTCGGCGGAACGCGCGCCGCAAACGCGGGAGGCGGTCCGGCGCGCGCTCGACGTCTTGCGGCAACACGGGATCCTCGGCGTTGCGCGGCCCATGCCGGCCGAGGTTGAGGCGTCGCTGAAGGACGCGCACCTCGTGAACGCGTTCGAAGCTCACGCGGTGCTCGCACCCCTGCTCGCCGGCGAGCTGCCGCCCGAGCTCGCGCTGCTCCTGCGGCGCGGCGCGGCGATCGGGCGCGACGAGTACGCCGCTGCGCTCGCCCGGCGCGAAGCGGCGCGGCCGCGCATCGACGCGTTCCTCGCGGGTTATGACGCTGTCATCGTCCCGTGCGCGGACGCGGCGCCGCCGCGGGCAACCACGGGCGACGGCTCACCGTTCGGGCCGTGGTCGTATTTCGGGACGCCGGCGATCTCGATTCCGATTCCCGGAACGCGTCCCGCGGCGCTATCGCTGCAAGCGGTCGCGCCGAGCGGCCAGGACGCCGCCCTGCTGGCCGCGGCAGCGGCGATCGAGACGATTCTCGCTTACAGCGGCTTGTAGCCGACCAAGGTCGGGCCGGTTTTCAGCTGCTCGATCGTGATTTCGCAGATGTCGCGCGGGCCGGCGCCTTCGAGAGCGGCCTTCTCCGAAGGTTCGCGCACGTTCACCAAGCCGAGCGAAATCGTCTGCCCGTTATCGAGAGTAAACTGATACTCGTTACGCTTGGCCTTGTGGAGAAACTTCATCTCGTCGAAGCGGGCGCGGTACGTGCCTGGTTCGATGCCGGCACGGGAGCGAGTACCAGAACTTCTCATCAGATCGACATGAACCCCAATTCAGCCGAGGACGTTGCAAGGGGGCGCCGAGCGCTCAATCCTGCACGAAACGGGTCGTCCGACGGCACAACGGCTCGGCTGGTGACGTCGGCGGGCGAGCGTGTCACGAGCCTTTAGGTTGTGGTAAGAACCTCTGATGAAACGCGCGCTTTTTGCCTCCGCCCTCCTCACCGCGCTCTCGAGTGTGCCCGCCGTCGCCTTCGCACAGGGTATTCCGCAGATCGATCTTTCCGCCGGCTACATGGCGACTACCGATCGTAGTGCCGTCGGAACCGGCATTCTGACCTTGCGCGGCGTCGGCGTATCCATCCCCGGACTCCATCCGCAGGCGAGCCTGGCGGTCCCGCTCAACGGCGACGGCCGATACGCCGCCACGGCAGAGGACGTCCTGCACGTTCCCGGCGGCGCCTACATCGGCGCGGGCGTCGGACTCGGCCGCCTCAACCAGCCCTTGAAGACCGGAATGCTGTACGATGTGATCGGCGGCACGCCCCTCGCTCCGCACATCGACCTAGTCGGCCGTTACTACGGTGGGCTCAACCACTACACCGGTCAAGGAATCTACGGCGGCCTAGCCGTCCGCCTCTAACGCGCCCGTCACCCCGAGCGCCTTTACCGGCCAAAGTTCGCGGCGGCGAACTTTGCCGATAAAGGCGCTCGGGGGTGACAGCGGGACGATCGTCCCGGTGCGCTCTCGCAAGTTCCCGACTATCATTCGTTAGGGGGACTTGTCGTGGATCTTGCGATCGACCTCGGAACCGCGAACGTGCTCGTCTACATCAAGGGCAAGGGCATCATCATACGGGAGCCGTCCGTCGTCGCCCAAGATGAGCGAACGAAGCGCACGCTCGCCATCGGCGAGGAGGCGCGCGAAATGCTCGGCCGCACCCCGCGCCACATTCGCGCGGTCCGCCCCATGCGCGACGGCGTTATCGCGGACTTCGACGTCACGGCGGCGATGCTCAGCTACTTCATCAAGAAGGCGACGCACACGCATGCGCCCATCGCGCGCCTGTTCGAACCCAAACCATCCGTTCTGATCTGCATTCCGGCCGAGATCACGAGCGTCGAAGAACGCGCCGTACACGACGCGGCCAAACTCGCCGGCGCTCGGCACGTGGAACTCATCGCTCAACCGCTCGCCGCAGCGATCGGCGCCGGATTGCCGGTCGACGAACCCGTAGGAAGCATGGTCGTCGACATCGGCGGCGGAACGACCGACGTCGCCGTCATCGCGCTTGGCGGCATCGTCGTCGGCCGGTCGATCCGCGCCGCCGGCAACGAGCTCGACGAGGCGATCCTCCGCCACGTCCGGCAAGTCCACAATCTCACCATCGGCGAGCGCACCGCCGAGGAGATCAAGATCAAGATCGGCTCGGGGCGCCGGCTGGAACGCGAGCTGACGATGGAGATCCGGGGACGCGACATGATCACCGGCCTCCCGAAGACCGTACGAATTACCAGCGCGGAAATTCGTGAAACGCTCGGCGAAGGGGTAAACGCGATCCTCGAAGCCGTCAAAGCCGTCCTCGAGCAAACGCCGCCCGAGCTGGCGTCCGACATCGCCGATCGCGGCATCGTGCTCACCGGCGGCGGCGCTCTCTTGCGCGGCCTCGATCTGCTCATCGGGGACGTGACCGGCATCGCCACGATCGTCGCGGAAGATCCGCTCTCGTGCGCCGTGATCGGAACGGCCCGGAGCATTCGCGGCCCTGCATCGCCGGCCGAGTTCGCGACGTACCCAGCGGGATGAGGCTATCGCCTATTCACGCATCGCGGCGTTGCCGGACGTAGTCTTGAAGTCGGCTGGTGGCTGTCCGAAACGCGTCGCGGACGGCAAGCTGGGGGTCCTTGTGGTGGACTTCGCGCTCGGTCGGCTTTCCGCTGCGTTCGGGGCCGTCAGCGCCCGAGGAGAGCGGCCGCGTGTCGTCGGTATGATTCACGACGAGGTGCTCTCCGGGCACGCTCAACTCGATGCGCACGTGAAACGTGGAACCGCGAAAATGGCGGCGATGGATGTGCTCGATGTGCACGCGGCAGTTCAGGATGCGGCCGAAAAAATGCTCGAGCTTCGCCGCTTCGGCCCGGATCAGGTCGTCCAGCGCGGGCGACTGCGGAACGTCGCGATAGGAAATCTGAGGCTGCACGGGCACCGTGTCTCTCTTCCGACGCGAAGTCGAGCCGACGTCCGGTCGGAGGACGCTCCATCGCATTGTACCACCCTTGGCCGAGCGATCCGAGCAACCTCGATATCCGGGATGGCGAGGGGGCGCGCGGCATCGTCTGGCGTGAGCGCATAATAACGGTGTCGCCTGCCTCTGCAGGCGTCGGAAAGGCACGTCATGTCGCCGTCGATTCACCTGGCCGGCGCTCTCTCGCTCGTGGTCACCGCGGTGACGATCGCATGGGCGGCGCCGTGGGGTGCCGCGGCCGCGGTCGCACCGCATCCTGGGAGCGCAGCGCCGGTGGTGGATGTCGTCCGGCTCGAGGGCATCGTCGGCCCCGCTACGGCGCGCTACGTCATTCGCGGTCTCGAAGAGGCGACGCGGCGCGGCGCGGAGGCGCTCGTCGTCGTGATCGACACGCCCGGCGGTCTGCTGAAGTCGACCGACGACATCACGAAGGCAATGCTCAATTCGCGCCTGCCGGTCGTCGCATTCGTGTATCCGCGAGGAGCGCGCGCCGCGTCTGCCGGCGTCTTCGTCGTGTACGCGGCAAACGTCGCCGCGATGGCTCCGGCGACCCATCTCGGGGCCGCTCATCCGGTGGGGCTGGGGACGGGCGGCGGCGGCGACAAGACGATGATGACGAAACTCACCAACGACGCCGTCGCGGACATTCGCGGAATCGCTGCGCACCGCGGGCGGAACGTCGCGTGGGCGGAGCGCGCCATACGGCAGAGCGAATCGATCACCGCGCAAGAGGCGCTCCGCCTGCATGTCATCGACCTCATTGCAGCCAGCCCGCGCGACCTGCTCGCGAAAATCGACGGAAGGACGGTCCGGACGGCCATCGGCACGCGACGCCTGGCAACCGCGAATGCGCAGGTCGCCGATATTCCGATGGACACGACCGAGCAGTTCTTGTCGCTGCTCGGCGATCCGAACGTGGGCTTCATCCTCATGACGATCGCGATCTACGGGATCATCTTCGAGCTGAGCAATCCAGGCTCGGTGTTTCCCGGAGTGCTCGGCGGCCTCGCGCTTATTCTCGCGTTCGTCTCATTTGCCGTCATCGCGGTGAACGTCGCAGGGCTCCTGTTCATCGGATTCTCGCTGATCCTGTTCATCGCCGATATCAAGGTGCCGAGCCACGGCGTCCTCACCGCCGGCGGGATCGCATCGTTCGTCTTCGGATCGCTGCTGCTCACCGAGCAGCACGCGCCGTTCCTGCGCATCTCGCTCGCCCTCATCGTGACGGTCGCCGCTTTGACGGCCGCGTTCTTCATCGTGGCGATCGGCGCTGGGGTCCGCGCCCAGGCCCGGAGAGTCGTCACGGGGCGCGAGGGGCTGGTCGGCACGGTCGGCGTGACGCGCAGCGAACTCGCTCCGAACGGCACGGTGTTCGTAGCAGGGGAACTGTGGAAAGCCCAAACGGCCGGCGGCGTCATCCCGCCGGGGAAGCCGGTCCGCGTAGTGGGCCTCACCGGACTGCGGCTGAACGTGCGTCCGGCGGACAACGCCCCCAAGGAGGCCACATGAGCGCAGCGATCGTGGTTCCCATCGTCGTCATCATCGCACTCATCGCATTGCTGTCGACGGCGGTGAAGATCACTCGCGAGTACGAGCGGGGCATCGTCTTCCGCCTGGGCCGGCTGCTCCGCGCAAAAGGGCCCGGTGTCATCTTCCTGATCCCGATCGTGGATCGGATGGTCAGGATCGACCTCCGCGTCGTGACGCTTGACGTTCCTCGTCAGGAGATGATGACGCGCGACAACGTTTCCGTCACGGTTGACGCCGTCGTGTATTTTCGCGTTGTCGACCCGGAAAACGCGATCGTAAAAGTCGAGAACTTCGGGAAGGCAACGTTCCTGCTCGCGCAAACGACGCTGCGAAGCATTCTCGGGCAGCACGAGCTCGATGAGCTCCTCAGCCAGCGCGATCGCATCAACCTGCAGCTTCAACAAGTGATCGACGAAGGCACCGAACCGTGGGGCATCAAGGTCGCGCTCGTCGAGGTGCGCGATGTCGTCTTGCCGGACACGATGAAACGCGTGATGGCGAGGCAGGCCGAGATGGAACGGGAACGGCGTGCCAAGATCATCAACGCCGAGGGCGAGTATCAGGCTGCGGAAAAGCTCGTGCTCGCGGCCCAGAAAATCTCAACGCAGCCGATGGCACTGCAGCTGCGCTTCCTGCAGGCGCTCACCGAAGTGGCGAGCGAGCACAACTCGACGATCGTCTTCCCGCTTCCGATCGATCTCCTCACGCCGTTCCTCCGCAAACCGGAGGTCACGAGGGAAGGTTTCGCCGATGAGTGATCGGCACTCCGCGGATCTCTATTTCCTTCGTCACGGCTTGGCCGCCGACGCCGACGCGTGGGGCGGCGACGACTTCGACCGGCCGCTGACCGTTGAAGGCCGCGAACGCATGGCACTCGAGGCGAAGGCCATCAAGCACTTGGACCTCGGCCTCGAACGCATCGTGACGAGCCCGCTCGTTCGCGCGCAGCAAACCGCCGCAATCGTCGCCGACGCACTGCAGATCCGAGACGCGCTCGTCGAAGACGAGCGCCTGGGCGCGAATTTCGGTCTCGAAGGGCTTGCGATGGTTCTGGGGGCCCGCCCCAGGGTGAGCGCGCTGATGCTGGTCGGACACGAGCCGTCGTTGAGCGCGACGATCGGCCGCCTCATCGGCGGAGCCGCCATCGACGTCAAGAAGGGAAGTCTTGCGCGCGTGTATCTGCCCGACATCGCAGTCCTCAGAGGCGAACTGATGTGGCTGGTCCCGCCGAGAGTGCTCCTGTTGGGTGCGCGCGGTGCCTAAGCATCGGGCCATCGCTCCGCCCGGCGCAGCACCGTTTTCACCCGAGGTCCAGGCGCGGATCGATGCTGTGCAGGCAGCGCGGACGAGCGATGAGGTTCCCCGTACGCGCCATCGCGACGGCGACGTCCCGCATTTCACGAACCGGCTGATCCTCGAGACGAGCCCGTACCTGCGCCAGCACGCGCACAACCCCGTGAACTGGTATCCGTGGAGCGATGAGGCCTTCGACGAAGCGAAGCGTGGGGGGAAGCCGATCTTCCTGTCGATCGGCTACTCGACGTGCCACTGGTGTCACGTGATGGAGGAGGAGTCGTTCGAAGACGTCGAGGTCGCGCGCTTCTTGAACGAGCACTACGTCGCGATCAAGGTCGACCGAGAAGAGCGTCCGGACGTCGACGCCGTGTACATGACGGCGCTCCAAGCGCTGCGGGGGCAAGGCGGCTGGCCGATGAGCGTGTGGCTCGACGCTGACCGCCGGCCGTTCTTCGCCGGCACGTATTTCCCGGCGCGTGACGGCGATCGCGGCGCGGGACGCGGGTTTCTCTCGATTCTGCGCGATCTCGCCGAGATTTTCCGAGACGATCCGCAGCGCGTCGCCGATGCCGCGCAATCGATCACCGGCGCGGTCCGCTCGGCGATGGCCGGCACGGCAAGCGGCGAAACGCTGCCCGGCGCCGGCGTCCTCGACGCTGCGGCGAGCTACTACGAGCGCGCATACGACGACGTCTACGGCGGCCTTCGCGGAGCGCCGAAGTTTCCGGCGACCTTCCCGGTGCGGCTGCTGCTGCGACAGCATCGGCGCACCGGCGACGCCGCGTCGCTCGCGATGGCGGAGCACACGCTGGAGATGATGGCCGCCGGCGGGATGCACGATCAGCTCGCCGGTGGTTTCCACCGCTACTCCACGGACGAGCGGTGGCTCGTCCCGCATTTCGAGAAGATGCTCTATGACAACGCGCTGCTCGCGCTCGCGTACGCCGAAGCGTGGCAACTCACCAAGCGGCCCGATTTCGCCCGCGTGCTGCGGTCGACGCTCGACTACGTCCTGCGCGAGATGACCGCGCCCGCCGGCGGCTTCTTCTCGGCGACCGACGCCGATTCGGAAGGCGAGGAAGGCACGTTCTTCGTGTGGACCGAGGACGAGATACGGCGGCTGCTCGGCGCGCAGGCGGATCGGTTCGTCCGCTTCTACGGGGTGACGCCGCGCGGGAATTTCGAAGGGAAGAACGTCTTGTATGTTCCGCATCCGGACGAACGCGAGTGGGAGGCGCTCGCGAGCGCGCGAGAAATCCTTCGCGCCGCGCGCGAGGCGCGTCCGCATCCGTTGCGCGACGACAAGATTCTGGCATCCTGGAATGGGCTGATGATTTCGGCGCTGGCTGTCGGCGGGCGCGTCCTCGCGGAGCCGCGCTACGTCGCGGCTGCGGAGCGCGCCGCGGACTTCGTCAACGCCGAGCTCGTTATCGACGGCCGTTTGCAGCGCAGCTGGAGAGACGGAGGGGCATCCGGCCCCGGCTTCCTCGAGGACGATGCGTTCTTCGTCGCGGGCCTGCTCGATCTGTACGAGGCGACCTTCGATCACCGCCGGCTCGCCGAAGGGCTGGCGCACGCCGAACGAGTCGAGACACTCTTCGCCGACGGCGAGCACGGCGGTTGGTTCCGCACCGCCGCCGATCATGAGGCGCTGATCGCGCGCGAGAAGCCGAACCAGGACGGCGCGGAACCGGCCGGCGCGTCGGTGGCGCTGCTCGACGTGCTGCGTCTGCACACGATCACCGGCGACGACCGCTGGCGACGAATCGCCGAGCGGGCCCTGCGCGCGTACGCGCCGACGCTCGGCGAGCAACCCGCGGCGCTGCACGAGATGCTGCTCGGGCTCGATTACTTCACCGATGCGCCGCCGGAGGTCGTCCTCATTTGGCCGTCGGGGGAACGCCCCCCGGCGGCGTTCGTCGACCCACTGCGCGGAACGTTCATGCCGAACCGCGCGCTGCTCGGCGCCGCGGAGGGCGCGGAACTCGACGCGCTGGCGCGGCTCGCTCCGCTCGTCCGGGACAAGAACGCACTCGCGGGCCGGGCGACCGCGTACGTGTGCGAGGGCGGAACGTGCCGCCTTCCGGCGACCGAGCCGGCTGCGATGGAAGCGCAGCTCGCTGCGCTGAAGGCGGCGCGATAGAATGCTATACTTCCGCCATGGACGGCGCGCACAGGGCGCTCGCCGCGGCGCTCGTGCTCGCGGCCGTCGCGCCAAATGGTCTCGGACGGTGGACGACGGGGCCGCCGCTGCCGACGGCGCGCAGCGAAGTCGCCGTGGCGGCGCTCGGCTCGCGCTTGTACGTCGTAGGCGGCTTCGCGCGCGGCGGCGATCAGCGGCTCGTGGAAGAGCTCGACGTCGATAGCGGGCGCTGGCGCGCTCGTGCGTCGCTGCCGCGCGGAATGAACCACGTCGGGGTGGTCAGCTTCAACGGCAAGCTCTACGCGTTCGGAGGCTTCGGCGCGGAGACCGGCGCGCCGTCGGCGGACGCGGTCGTCTACGATCCTGCGGACGACCGGTGGCGCGCGCTCGCGCCCGTTCCGACCGCACGCGGATCGATCTCCGTCGCCGTGCTCGGCAACGCGATCCATCTCGTCGGCGGTCACGAGCGGCGCAGCGTCGCGACGCACGACGTCTACGATCCCGTCGCGAACGCGTACGCGCACGCCGCCCCGCTTCCGGTCGGGCGCGACCACATGGGCCTGGTCGCGTACGGCGGAAAGCTCTATGCGATCGCGGGCCGGATCGACGATTACGCGCACAACACGTCGTTCTGCGACGTCTACGATCCGGCGTCGGACCGGTGGACTGCGTGCCAACCAATGCCGTCGCGCCGCAGCGGGATGGCGGTGGCCGTGTATCACGACCGAATCCAGGCGATCGGCGGCGAAGAGCGCGCCGGCGTGTTCGTAGCGAACGAAGCATATGATCCGCGAACGAATGCGTGGACGGCGCTCGCGCCGCTGCCGGAAGGACGCCACGGCACGGGCGCCGCGACGATCGGAGACCGGTTGTACGTCCCGGCCGGCGGCCCGGCTCCCGGCGGCAGCCAGTCGACCACGCTGTTCGTCTACGAGCGATAGCCGCCGAGCCAGCGCATCACCGATTCGGGCGTCACCACGGCGGTGGCCGTTCCCTGCGAATTCGTCAACGCCACGGCGTGCGCTTTGTTCGCCAGGTGTTCGATCGCGCCGGCGGCGGATGTCGTCGCCGGAACCTCGTCGAGATCTTCGACGTGCGTCATGAGTCCCGTCACGTAGCTCCGTTCGAGCTCGTCATCGGGCAGCCGGCTCACCGTGTCGTACGAGAGCAGACCGAGGACGCGATCTCCCAGAGTGACCGGCAACGTGCGCAGACCCGTGTGCCGGAATGCTTCGAGCGCGTCGATCCCGCGCGCATCCGCCGAGATGGAGAATTCCGGCGAGACGGCTAATTCGCCGGCGGTGCGGCCTTGCATCGCTCGCGACATCGCGATCCGCGTCTGCTCGGCGCTGCCGGCCTGCAGCAAGAACCAGCCGATGAGGGTCGTCCACAGTCCGGCGCCGACGTTGTACGCGAGCGCCTCGAAGATCCCGAAGGCGACGATCGCGCTTGCCAAAATGCGGCCGATGGTCACCGTGATCGAGGTCGCGCGCTCGCGGCTTCCGCTGATGCGCCACACGAGGGAGTGCAGCACGCGACCGCCGTCCAGCGGATAGGCCGGGATGAGATTGAAGATGGCGAGCACGACGTTGACATACGCCAAATAGGCGAACAGCACGCCGATCGTCGTCGAGCCGAGCGCTTGCGCGAATCCGAAGAAGAGCGCCCCGACGACGAGGCTCATCAACGGCCCGACCGCCGAGATCCAAGCCTCGCCTGGTGCGTCTTTGGGCTCGTCCTCGAACTGCGAGACGCCGCCGAAGATGAACAGCATGATGCCGCGGACGCGGATCCCCCGCGCGCGGGCCACGAGTGAGTGAGCGAGCTCGTGGACGAGCACGCTCGCAAAGAACAGCACCGAGCCGACCACTCCGAGGGCGATCCGCGCCGCGATCCCGAGCTCGGTCCGATGGAGCGGCCCGGTCGGGTCGGCGAGGGACCACGCCACGAAGGCGAACACGAAGATCCAGCTCAGGCTGACGCTGATCTCGATCCCGAAGACCGACGCAATGCGCACGACGAGCCCTCCTGGGGGCATCGTACCACGAGCCGCCGCCGCCTGCTTGTCGTCTGCGGCTGCATGATACCGAAAGATCCACCATCTGGGTGACTTGTCCCGATCGCGACGGATCGCCTATTCTGATGCTGCTCGCGACGAGACGCTCTAAAAGAACCCTGGTTGGACGAGCTATGCAGCGGCCGCCGCGTTCTGGGCCGCAAACGGTACGCAAAACACCTGAAGAGGACAGTACATGGCAGAGAATCGCGGCGTCGTCTATCTTGGAACGGAGAAAGTTGCCGTTCAGGCGATCGATTTTCCGAAGCTCGAGCACGAGAATCGGAAGCTTCCGCACGCCGTCATCTTGAAGATCGTCTCGACGAACATTTGCGGCAGCGATCAACACATGGTCCGCGGCCGAACGACCGCGCCTAAAGGCATGGTCCTTGGCCACGAGATTACGGGCGAAGTCATCGAGAAAGGGGACGACGTCGAGTTCATTAACGTCGGCGACCTCGTTTCCGTGCCGTTCAACGTGGCATGCGGACGCTGCCGCAACTGCAAGGAACGCCGCACCGACGTTTGCTTGAACGTCAACCATAGCCGCGCGGGTGGGGCCTACGGGTACGTCGATCTCGGCGGCTGGACCGGCGGACAGGCGAACTACGTCATGGTCCCGTACGCCGACTTCAATCTTTTGAAGTTCCCCGACAAAGCCCAGGCGATGGAAAGAATCCTCGATCTGACCTGTCTTACGGACATTCTTCCGACGGGTTACCACGGTGCCGTGAGCGCCGGCGTCGGAACCGGCTCGACGGTGTACATCGCCGGCGCGGGACCGGTAGGGCTTGCAGCGGCAGGAGCATCTCAGCTGCTCGGCGCCGCATGCATCATCGTCGCCGATTTGAACAAGGAGCGTCTCGCCCACGCAAAGCGCTTCGGCTTCGAAACGATCGACCTCTCCGTTGACGCACCGATACCGGACCAGCTCCACCAAATTCTCGGTGTCCCCGAAGTAGACGCCGCCATCGACTGTGTGGGCTTTGAGGCGCACGGCGTCGGTGGTGATGCGCAGCCTGCCGTCGTTCTGAATACGGCCATGGAAATCACTCGGGCGGGTGGAGCGATCGGCATTCCCGGGCTCTACGTTACGGAGGATCCTGGGGCGTCCACGGATGCCGCCAAGCATGGCAGCCTCAACTTACGTTTTGGTGTCGGCTGGGCAAAATCGCTGTCGTTCTACACAGGTCAGACGCCCGTGATGAAGTACAATCGCGAGCTGATGATGGCCATCTTGTACGATCGCATTAAAATCGCCGACATCGTAGGTGTGCAGGTCATCTCGTTGGACCAGGCGCCCGACGGCTACGCCCAGTTCGATCGCGGCGCACCGCACAAGTACGTCATCGATCCAAACGGCAGCTTTTCGCACAACTAAAGGAAGGTCGGCTCGGCGCCCGACACTACGCGATGGTCAACCCTCGAGGACCGCGCGAACGCTCTCCAGCAAAACGTCGTCGTCGAACGGTTTTACCAGAAACTCGACGGCGCCGCCTCTCATTGCCTGCGTTCGCGTTTTTACATCTCCGTATGCGGTGATGAAGATGATCGGTATCCGGGGCTCCTCTTCTGCCAGCGTGGCTTGGAGTTCGAGGCCGCTCATACCAGGCATTTGGATATCGGTGATCAGGCACGCGGTCTCGCTCCGATGGCCTGAACGCAAGAACTCCTCCGCAGAAGCAAAGGCTCGCGTCTTCAAACCGACCGATTTCAGCACGCCGTGAACTGCGGACCGCACGGATTCGTCATCGTCGACGACGGCGATCAGCTCCGATTTGGACTGGATGTTTACCACAGTTGAGACCATAACATCGGAAAGAAAAGGACACAATTATGCGCGAAGACGACCTGACGTATACCGGGGTATACTAGACGTAACACGGGCGGAGGACTACTTGGCATGGCGATGGCCGAGCTTCGCGGCCATTCTGACCAAGTCGATCGCCGATTCTGCCTGCATCTTGCGCATGACGTGGCTGCGCTGGACCTTGACGGTGATCTCACTGGTCCCCAGCTCGGCGGCAATCTCTCTGTTGAGCTTGCCAGCGACCACTTGGCCCATTACTTGGCGTTCGCGCTCGGTGAGCATCTCGAACCGCTCGCGCAATACCGCAACTTCAGAACGCTGTTGCCGGATCGTCCGGTCCCGTTCGAGTGCTTGTTGAATCGCGTCGAGCAGATCCTGATCCCGAAACGGCTTGGTCAAGAACTCCACGGCGCCGGCCTTCATGGCCTGTACGGTCATCGGAATGTCACCATACCCGGTGATGAAGACGATGGGAATGCGAATATTCAACCGGGTGAGTTCGCGCTGGAAATCAAGCCCGCTGAGTCCGGGCAGCCGAACATCGAGCACCAGGCAATTCGGTCCATCCGGCGGACTCTTCTGCAGGAAATCCCGTGCAGAGGCGAAGGTCTGCGCTCGCAGTCCGACGGATTTCACGATGCCCGTGATCGCGTCGCGGACGGAGACGTCATCGTCGATTATAAAGATCGTAGGCTGCTCTTCACTCATCGACGCTCCCCGTTTCGTGAGCCGAGCGCTAGCCTGCGTGCTCGGCACCGTCATCGGCCTTCGTCGGCAGGGTGAACCGAAGGACAACGCCATGGGGTTCGTTGGGCGTTGCCAGCAGCCGTCCGCCGTGAGCCTCGATAATCGACCGGCTGATCGAGAGCCCCATGCCCATGCCTTCGGGCTTGGTCGTGAAGAAGGACCTGAACAAGCGGTCGAAATTCGCGGGGTCCACGCCCGGGCCGGAATCCCGCACTTCGACGAACACAGCGTCCGGCTCGCTTCCGGAGCCCACCACCAATTCGCGCGGTCTGTCGTGCACCTCATTCATCGCCTCAACGGCGTTGACGATTAAATTGAGGATCACTTGCTGCAGTTGGATTCGATCTGCCGGGAGCAGAGGCAGCCCGCTCGATAACCGCGTCTCCAGCTTGACGGAACTTCTCTGCAACTCGTTCTGCGTCAGGGCGATGATCTCTCGGATGGCCTCGTTCATGTCCAAGAAGTCTCTACGCGCCGGCATTTTCTTGACGAGCGCGCGAATGCGCTGGATGACCTCGGCTGCTCGCCTGCCGTCTCTGACGATAAGTCCAAGATACAGACGAGCCTCTTCAAGGTTCGGCGTCTGAGCGGCGAGGTAGCGCGAAGCGGTGCCGGCATTGGAGACCACTCCGGTGAGGGGCTGGTTGATCTCATGGGCGATCGAGGCCGTCATCTCGCCCACGAGCATCACTCGATTGGCGTGCGCGAGCTCCGCCTGCGCCTGACGCAACGCTTCTTCGGCGCGGAGGTTGGCCTCGAGAACGAGTTGGTCCGCGCGGGTGCGCGTTCTAGACACCAACGTCGTGATCACTCCGGAGGTCGTCAAAAAAAGCACGACGGCGATACCATCGAACGGATCGTTTATCTGAAAAGTGAATATCGGCGGCGTAAAATAGTAGTCCAAAGACGCAACCGCGATGAGCGAGACAACGGCCGATGAAACGAAGCTCCCCCAAAGGGACAGCAGAATGATAAGGGTGAAATACAGACACAGGGCCGTAGCGAGATTGAGGCCGAGACGATCGGCGACGAACGTCACCAACGCGAGAGCAGCGATGCCGAACAGCGTTTGAGCGACTGCACGCCAAGAGCCGCGTAAACGGCCGTTGAGAGCTTCCGACGGCAAGGTCGCGTACTCAAAGGATGCCATTGCGTGCCGCGTCGATCATGAGCTCGTCTCCAGTGCGGACCTTGTGACTTCGCGTGAGCGAGAGACGAGCACCTTCGGCGATGCGGGAGTGCGTACGCTTCGCTGTTCGGGGTGCCTGCAGGCGGCTTCTACGTCCGCGCCGGCCAAGGCGAGGACGCCGAAAAATTGGGTTTGCATTGGCGCGGAGGAGGCATCCGAACCGGCCAGGGATTGTACGGTGGTCACGTTTCTGGTTCCGAACTGCATGCGGTTTTGGCCGGCGTCGACCCAGATCGCGCCGAGGCGGGGAGGTCCGACGATGAATAGACCTCATGTCATCTGGATTCTCGTAGCGGGCGTCTTGGCAGGCGTCGAGTCTACCCGAACTGCTTGCGCCCAACCTGAGCTCGGCCGCTCGCTCACGCTGTCTCAAGTTCGCGCGATACTGAAGGCCGCTCCCGGTCATGCAAACTTTGCGGGGAAACAGATCATCAACCTCGATCTTGGCAATCTCGATTTTCGCGGCGCCAACTTCGACCGTTGCAATCTCTTCGAGACCACGTTTCATGGCGCCAACCTTAGCCACGCATCCCTCGTCGGCGCCTTTCTCTCGGCCACGAAATTTCCCGGTGCAAATCTTCAAGGGGCGCGCTTGATGGGGGCGACCTTCCTCACGACAGCCGAGGGCGCGAACTTCTCAGGTGCCGATCTCTCGCGCGCCAGCGGCTACCTCATTGCTCCGCAAGGCCTCTTCGTCCGTGCGAATCTCTCGCGGGCCAGGCTGCGCCCGGACATGACCAATCAGCCGATGGGGCTGCTCCACACGATCCTTTCGCAGGCCGATCTGACCGATGCAAACCTGGCCGGCACCGACCTCACCTTCGCCAACCTGACCTCGGCGAAGTTCGTTCGCGCCAACCTTCGCGGCGCCAATTTCGATCAAGCCGACCTGAGTCGCGCGAACTTCGCCGGCGCAGACGTCACGGATGCAAACTTTTCGAAAGCCGATATCTCGCAGACCGTCTTCACGAACGTTCGTGGGCGAGCGTCGATGCGCGGCCTCGAGTTAGCACTCAACCGCGACCAGGCGATATTCAAGTAGCATCGGGACGACGCGCCGACGTTCGCGCGACGACGACCGGCTCTCACCTCAGCGAGCCCGTCGCGCGTTGCGCCTCGGTCGGGACGCGCCGGGTGATGCTGCCGCAACTGACGCTGCGCGCGTCCTTCGCCGCATGCAGGCTCGCCGGCGACTCCTGAATGTTGACGATGAGCCGTCCGGTGGTCAGCCGCGCGAGCGGAACGTCCAGCAGCGTCGTGGAGCGCCCGCCGCGCACATCGCTCAGGACGTACCGAATCGTCTCGACGCCGTAACACGTGCCCGAATGGAGATTTGCCGGCTGCGTATCGGCTGCCGCCTCGCCCGCAACCACGATCACGACCTGCGTACGCTTCCCGACCGCGACCAAGAGGGCGGTTCCCGCCTCGCCGGACGCGTTCTGCGGCTGCAGCTTGACCACGTTGGTTTGAGGGGGCGCCTCGACCGCCGCGGCAAGCAGCGCAGACCCGAGCGCGCCCACGAGGAGGGTCCGCATCGCCTCTCAACGATCCTCGAGGCGACCGCTCCTGCGCACTCCGCTCCTTGCCCTCACATCGCCGGCGGGGCGGCGCTGACAACTCTTACATCGGACTAGTGCGCTCAGCAGCCCGTTGGGGCGCTCGAGGTCACCACGCCGTTCGCGGACGTCACCTTGCGGCCGTAGCAGATCCCGGTCGTGT
>JAQBPL010000027.1 GCA_028287545.1 Vulcanimicrobiota bacterium
CGTGCTCCCACGGACCCAGCGCGAAGTTGGTGTACTCGGTCGCGACGTCGGACTTCGTGTCGTCGGAGTCGCGCACGTAGGTCGAGCTCATTCCGAGCGGCGTGAAGATGCGGCGCTGCAGGAAGTCAGCGTACGAGGTTCCGCTGAGCCGTTCGACGACCATCTGGAGCAGCATGTAGCCGGTGTTCGAGTACTGCCGCTTCGACCCGGGCTTGAATCCCAGCGGCAGCTTCACGACGGGCGCGACGACCTGCGCGGGGGTCGCTGGCCGCGAACCGAGCTCGTCGAACGTCTCGATTTCGGTGAACTCGGCGTATCCGCCGGTGTGCATCAAGAGATTGCGCAGCGTCACCTCGTTCGCGTGCGGGATCTCCGGGAGGTACTTCGCGAGGCGGTCGTCGACGTTCAGCTTGCCGTCGTCCTGCAGCAGCAGGATCGAAGCGGCGGTGAACTGCTTGGTGTTCGAGCCGATCGGGTAGCGCGTTTGCGCGTCGGGCGGGACCGCGTCCTCGACGTTGCGCAGACCGAAGCCCTTCTGATAGACGATCGCGCCGTTCTTCGTGATCGCGATCTCGACGCTCGGTGCGCCGCGTTCGTCGACGGAGCGGCGGCCGATCGCGTCGATCGCCGCGGTTTGTTCGGCGGCGAGACCGGAAGGCGCGGCCGTGGCCGTGTCCTGGCCGCGAGCCGGTGAGCCGGCGACCAGAGCGCATCCCAGCAAGAGTGCGAGAGCGGAGATCTTCTTCATTGGGCAGCTTCCTCGTCCGTGATCAAGCGAACAGCGCATAGTCGTAGAGGGTGCGCGCGACTTCCGCGATCGTGCGCTCGCTCGTCGCGGTCTCGGCTTTCGCGCCGCGGATATAGACCGAGAGGATGAGATGACCGGCTGCGTCGGGGAGGGTGACGATGCCGACGTCGTTGACGGTCCCGCCGAACGTGCCGGTCTTGTCGGCGACCGGCGTTCCGGTGGGGAGCAGCGCGCGCAGCCGCGCGCCGCCGGTCGAGCAGCGCGCCATGATCGCAAGCAGCAGATCGGCGCTGCGCGTGGAGAGCAGCGCGGGATCGCGCCGGTGCAGCCGTTCGAGCAGCGCCGTCATCTCCGCCGGCGGCGTGACGTCGCGCAGGTCACGATCGTATCGCTCCGCGGCCGGGAGCGGGACGCCGATCCCTTCGGGAAGCTTCGTGTTCTCGAAGAACGCCCAGCGCTCTTCCGGGTTCTCTGGGAACGCGGTCTCGTACGCATCGCCGACGATCGCGCTCGTCGGGCGGTCGACGCGCATCTGCGCGAAGCCGTGCTCGCGCAGGTGAGCGGTCACCGCGTGCGGGCCGCCGCAGAGCCGCAGCAGCACGTCGGTCGCGCTGTTGTCGCTCTCGATCAGCATCCGTTCGAGCAGCAGCCGCACCGAGAACGCCGTCTCGTCCGGCCGCAGCCGGTCGCCGATCGTGCCGCCGATCACGAAGTCGCCGGCCTGCACGGTGACGAGGTCCGGCAGCGCGAGCTCGCCTCGGTCGACCAGCGCGAGCACGCGCAGCGCGATCGGCACCTTGTACGTACTCGCCATCTGGAACGGCGCGTCCGAGTTCACCAGGACGCGCCGCCCCGTCTCGACGTGCACCGCTGCGACGCCGAGCGTACCGCGCGCCCGCGCACCGTGCTCCGCCACGAGGCGCAGGACACGTGCGTGGCGAGCGTCGGTCATCGGATTATTGGCCGAAGCGATGGCGCAGCGCCACGCGCACCGTGGAGGGACCGTAATTGTTCCCGCGCGTGATCCCGTAGTACCCGGTCGTCGCACCGCCGAACGCGCCGTTGGCGAGCGGCACCGGCACTCCGCCCATGTAGGCCGAGAACGGAGCGTTGTAGGCGCCGAACAGGTTGTCGCCGGAGATCGTCAGCGTGGTGCCCTTCGCGAGCTGGAAGCGCGCCGAGGCCGAGATGACCTCGAACGCCGGGTAGTTGTAGCTGTTGTTCGGCCCGTAGTACGTCGCGCCGAGACTGTAGTACGTACCGGCGCGCGTGCGCCAGTTCGCCTCGGCGTAGCCCGAGCTGTACGGAACGGCCCCGCCCGCGATGCCGTCGAAGAACCCGTTGCTGCCGACGAAGTTGCTGTTCGGAAGGATCCCCAGGTTCGTCGTGTACGCGCCGTTCTGCGTGTTGTAGAACCCGGCCGGCAGGTTGTAGGTGAAGGCGCGCTCGAGCGATCCTTGCGCGCGGAACCCGAACCCGACCAGCGGGGTGCGCTGGATGGCGATCTCGATGCCTTCGTACCTCGCCTGCCCGAGATTCGTCGTCTGCGTGATGAACAGCGGCTCGGTGTTACCGGCGTCCGCGCTCGGCGCCTTCGGCGTGTACGTCCCGTTCTGGAACGTCGAGGTCAGGAAGAGGTTGTGCAGGCTCGTGAGGTAGGCGTCGGCCGAGACGGAGATTGCGCCGGCGAACCGCTTGTCGATTCCGAGATCGTACGAGAACGCCGTCTCGGGACTGATCTGGCCGTTGTTTTCGCTGAGCGAGTACTTCGTCGCGCCGCCGACCGCGTCCGGGACCGGGTTTCCGCCGGGCGACGAGAGCAGGCTCACGTAGGGCGGCGCGATCGATCCACCGGCCGAAAAGCGGACCGCGACGTCGGACGAGGGCCGCCAGGCCAAGCCGAGACGCGGTTCGTTCGCGTTGTGCGTCGCGTCGTTCCACGTCGCAACGCCGGAGGTGAAGTCGAACGTCTGGTAGTGGCTCGCGTACTGGATCAAGTAGTCGCTCAGCGTGGCGTTCAGGGTCGGCCCGAGCACGAACTGCCCGCGCAGCGAGATCGTCGTGAACTGCTGGCTCGAACCCGGCGAGAGCAGGTAGCCGACTTGCCCCGAGAGCGAGTTGTCGCTCCAGACGTACGCGTCGTGCTGCGAGCGGTCGAACGAGGCGGAGTACACGTTTTTCCCCGCGGTGTGGTCTAGCTCGACCGAATACCCGCGCAGATGATCCTGCTGCGTCGTGCTTCCGTAGGCGGCCGTCGACGAGAACACGACCGGCGTGCCGTTGAAGTACGTCATGACCGGTGCGACCGGCTGCGACGTGGGCGTCGCGCCGCAGCCGCCCACGATGAGACTCATCCCAGGGGGACACAGCTTCAATCCGCCCCACGCCGTGCCGCCGAACGACACCGTCGCGCCGCCGCCGGTATTCGAGGTGCCGTACTGGTCCGTGAAGCCGGAGTAGTATCGCGCCAGGACGGAGTTCGACTCGCCGAGCGTCGTGCGAAATTCCGCCTGCAGAAGATTCTGCTGCGCCCAGGTTGATTGCGGGTTGTTGGCGAGCGTATCGAACGGAATCGGCGTGCCCGCGGGGAGCGACCCCGTATAACCGGCGGGCGGCTTGAACACCGAAAAGCTTTGGCCGGTGCCGGCGACGGGGGAGAGTGACGATTGCTGGAGCGGACTTTGGTAAAACGCCTGGCCGCCGAGATAGCTCAGGGTCAATGCGGTCTGCTGCGAAAAGTTGAAGCGAAGCTTGGCGAGCTCAGCCTTCGAATCGTATCCGGCGTTCGCAACGTCGCAGCAGACGTAGACCGGCTGCGCATACCGCGCCGCGCCCGGCGTCGAGTAGAACTGGGACGTGTTGCCGGCGGCGACACCGAACGGCGTCTGCGCGACGACCTGCCCGTTGACTTTCCAGGGCGGCGCGCCGTACAGGAGCGGGACCTGCGAACCGGCGATCGGGTAGTTATGGAGGCCGCTCGGCGTCCCGTCCGTCGCCGCCGCGAACGCGTAGTCGACGCGCCGGTTGAACGACGAGCCCGTCGCCTGGAACGATGAGAACGAGCCGCCGAAGCCGTCGACGCCGAACTCGACCGACCGCTGCGGCGTGCGCGTCGGCTCGAGCGTTCGGTAGTTCACGGTGCCGTTGATCGCGTAGTTGATCTCGGTCGTCGTCGCCCCGGGTCCCTTGACGATCTCGACGTTCTGCAGCAGTGCCGGATTGAGGAAGATCGGCGAGAAGGCTCCGTCGATTCCGACCGAGACCGGGTGGCCGTCGATCAGCGACTCCGTCTCGTACGGAAGCGCGCCGCGAATCTGCGTGACCTGGCTCGAACCCATCGATGCGCCGTTGCCGCTGATGCTCGAGGTCATGATGCCGGGCGTCTCGTTGAGGATCTTCGTCACTTGGAGCTGACCCTGATCTGCGAACGCCTGGTTCGAGATGACTGTGACCGCCGCCGGCGCCGTGTTGATCGTCGCCCGGCCCGGTACGTTGGTCGAGACGCGGCCGATCTGGCGCAGCGACGAGAACGACGACTGCGCGAGCGTAGCGCTCACGCTCGCCGCCGAACCTGCCACCACGTAGACGTCTTCCTGCTGCGTCGTCGAGAAGCCGGACTTCGTTACGACGATCGTGTACGTTCCCGGCACGACGCTCGCAAACGCGAAGTGCCCCTTCGCATCGGACGCGGTCCTCTGCGGCGCGGGACCTTGCAGCGAAATCGCAGCACCGCCGACGGGTGAACCGTCCGCGCTCGTCACCGTGCCGGTGATGCTCCCGGCCGCGGCGGAAGCCTGCTGCGCAAACGCCGCCGGCGGAAGCGCTGCCGTACAAGACAAGACCAGCGTCAGTGAAAGCGCCGTTGGTGCGAGCCGCTTAAAAGTTGCCAGGACATCCATCTCGACCGCCCATCCTCTACCATCGAAACTCGTCGTACGCCGCTGCCGCAGGCCCGATGTGCGCGGCGGCGCACGAACGATTGGTGGGGTTATCCGTTATTTCGGACACTGTCCAAGATATCGTTTGGCGCGATT
Organism: Vulcanimicrobiota bacterium; assembly: GCA_028287545.1. Next base: position 4,783 of record JAQBPL010000027.1, read on the forward strand.
CTTCGCGGTCGATTTCCCTCCTTCACAGATTCTGCCGAATGTGTTAGTAATTTTTTTGCGCGGTTCGAAATTTCGCCCGCCATCCAAAATATCGTTCTGACGCGAATCGACATTCCGAGGAGACTCCGCGAGACTCATGGATTCCACCGCGCAGCCACGCCGGTACGCCGTCCTCACCGAGGGGCATTTGACCGGAATACATGGGAAGACGGCGCACGGCGTGCTCCGCTTCCGCGCGTCGGAGGTCGCGGTGGTCGTCGACTCGACGTACGCCGGCCGCAGCGTCGGCGAGATCCTTCCCGCGCTCGGCAGCGACGCGCCGATCGTCGCATCGATCGCCGAAGCGTTGGCCTTTCGGCCAACCTCGCTGCTCGTCGGCGTCGCCACCGACGGCGGCACGATCCCGCCGGCGCTGCGCGCGCCGATCGTCGCGGCGGCCGAGGCCGGGATCGAAATCGTGAGCGGTCTGCACGAGCTCTTGCGCGACGACCCGCAGATCGCTGCCGCGGCGAAGCGCTCGGGGGCGCGGCTGTGGGACGTCCGCATTCCGCCCGACGATATCCCCGTTTTCAGCGGCGCCGCGTACGACGCGTCCGCCTACGTCGTGCTCGCGGTCGGCAGCGACTGCGCCGTCGGCAAGATGACCGCGATGCTCGAGGTCGAGCGCGCCGCGCTCGCCGAGGGCGCGCGCACCGAGTTCCTCGCGACCGGGCAGACCGGGATCATGATCTGCGGCAAGGGGATCTCCGTCGACCGCGTCATCTCCGACTTCGCGACCGGCGCGGCGGAGCAGCTCGTCGTCGGTGCGCGGCCCGACTCCGAGGTGCTGCTCGTCGAAGGACAAGGCGCGATCTTCCACCCGGCGTACGCGCCGGTGACGTTCGGCCTGCTGTACGGGAGCGCGCCCGACGCGCTCGTGCTCTGTCACCGCCCGAACACGAAGCGGATCGGCGGCTTCCGCGTTGCGATCCCGGAATTGCGCGAGCTCGTGCGCGCGCACGAGGACATCGTGCGCCACGTCAAGCCCGCGCGCGTCGCCGCCGTCGTCCTCGACACGTCCGCACTCGATCCCGAGGCCGCCGCCGCGACGATCGCGGCGACGCAGCGCGAGACCGGCCTGCCGGCGGACGATCCCGTCCGCAACGGCGGGACGACGATATGGCGCGCGATCACCGCCGCGCTGACGACGACGAAGAAAGCTGCCTGGCTCGCGACGCGCAACGGGGCGGCGCGATGATCGACCTCACGATCACTCCCATGGAGATGCCGCTGACGCGGACGTTCCGCGTCGCCGGCTTCACCCTGACCGCAGCGAACACCGTCGTCGCGCGGCTCTCCTGGGAGGGACACGTCGGCTACGGCGAGTCCGCGCCGCTCGGGCGCTACGGCGACTCGGTCGCCGCCATCGTCGAGTTCTTCCGCACCTACAGGCTCCCGGCCGGTGCGGGCCCGTTCGCCGGAGAGCGGATTCTGGCGGGCGTCCCGCGCGCCGCGCGCTGCGCCCTCGACATCGCGGTCCACGATCTCCAAGGACAGATCCTCGGCACCTCGACGACGGCGTTGCTCGGGCTCGAAGGACTCCCGCATCCGCCGACCTCGCTGACCGTCCCGATCGAGGACGATCTCGAGACGGTCCTCGAGCGCGTGCGCACGCTGCGCGACGCGCCGGTGCTCAAGGTGAAGGTCGGCGCGGCAGGGTTCGACGACGTCGCGCTGATCGAGGCGATCCGCTCCATCTACACCGGCGCGATCCGGCTCGACGCGAACGAAGGTTGGACCGCCGAACAGACCGTGAAGATCCTGCGCGAGATCGACCGTTTCGGCATTGAGTTCTGCGAGCAGCCGATCGCGGCCGGTCACCCGGAACGGCTGCGCTGGATCTCCGACCGCTCGCCGATTCCGATCATGGCCGACGAGGACGCGCTCGAGTGCGCTCAGCTCGGACCGCTCTACGGCGCCGTGTACGCCGTGAACGTCAAGCTCGCGAAGTGCGGCGGCATCGGCCCGGCCTACGACATGATCCGCGCCGCGCGCGCGCTCGGCTTCAAAGTGATGATCGGCTGCATGGCCGAGAGCAGCATCCTGGCCACGGCGGCGGCGCATCTCGGGCCGCTCGCCGACTGGCTCGACATCGACGGCCCAACGCTGCTCGCGCACGATCCCTACACCGGCGTGCGTTTCGACGGCGGCACCCTCATCATGCCGCAGGGACCAGGCCTCGGCGTGCACCCGGCGCCCGCGTTACAGGAGCAGGCATGACCATCCGTTTTCTCGCGGCACTCGCCACGCTCGGCATCACCGCCGCGCTCGCGCCCTCGCCCGCCGCAGCGCTGACGACGACGCCTGAATGCACGGGCGCCTTGCCCGCCGCGCAGGTCGCCGCGATCCGCCGGATCGCGGAACGCGAACGCCGCAAACAGCACATCGCCGGGCTCACCGTGGGCGTCGGGCGCAACGGGCGCGTGCTGTTCGCCTGCGGCTACGGCCTGCGCGACCGCGAGCGCGCCCTGCCGTCCGACGCCGCAACGATCTATCCAATCGGCTCGATCACCAAGCAGTTCACCGCGACCGCGGTGATGCTGCTCGCCGCCGACGGCAAGGTGAACATCGACGACCGGCTCGCACGCTATCTGCCGAAAGCGCCGCACGCCGCGGAACTCACCGTGCGCGAGCTCCTGAATCAGACGAGCGGCCTCCCGGAGTACGTCGCCAAGCTCCCGCTCCAGAACCTGCGCAGCCCGCAATTCGCGCTGCGCCCGGAGCAGTACGCGGCGACGATCGCGCACGCGCCGCTCGCGTTCAAGCCGGGCAGCAAGTGGCAGTACAGCAACACCAACTACCTCCTGCTCGGGATGCTGGTCACCGCGGTCTCCGGCGAGCCGTACGAGAGCTTCGTGCGCGAGCGCATTCTCGTGCCTCAGCAGCTCGGCTCGACGCAATTCTTGAAGACGTTCGTCGCGCCGGGTTCCGACTCGGCGCATGGCTACGAGTTCGCGAAGGGCCGTTTCGTCGCGGTTCCCGACGTCCCGATGGCCTGGGGCAACGCGGCGGGCGCGCTCGGGTCGACGGTCGCCGACGTCATTCGCTGGGACGGTGCGTTCTTCGGCGACCGCATCCTGGACGCAGCCGGGGTGCGCGCAATGACGACGCCACCGAAGATGCCTGCGCCCTCGAAGCTCGCGATGCTGCACGGCTACGCCTTCGGCTGGGCGATCGGCGTCGACCACGACCGGCGCGTCGTCTGGCACAACGGCGGCGTCATGGGCGCCCGCGCGATGAACGCGACGCTTCCGCACAACGGTCTGGAGGTCGTCGTGCTGACCAACGCCGGCACCGCGCAGCCCGAGAAGATCGCGCTCGCCGTCGCAGGCGTCGTCGGGGAGTAACCGAAATTTCGGTCATCGTTCGATA
>JAQBPL010000043.1 GCA_028287545.1 Vulcanimicrobiota bacterium
CGCGTCGTCCGGATCACCACGCGGGACATGTAGACGACGCCGAAGAGGCCCGTGATGCCGAGAAATGCCGCGACATGTGCCAGCGACCGCCACGGCGCGCTGAGGGTCGCCGAAACGAGCAACGCCGCGCAGAAGTGCAGCACGGTCGGCGTGCTGAACGTCGCGGTTCCTTCGTGCGCCCTGCGCGAGCGGTCACCCGCGACCAACGTGATGACGACGAACATCAACCCGGTCAAAGCGGCGGCCGACGAGCCGGTGATGACGTAGAAGTTCGCCCATGCGGCGATGAACGACGACGGCGTATCCTGCATGTGGTGATGCGCTCAGAATCTCGGCAGGTTGCTTTCGGTGACGGTGAGCTTGTCGACGATCAGCTCCTCGATGTGGATTTTCTTGATGGTCACGCGTTTGATCGCGAGGGAGCCGATCGCGATCGTGCCGATCGCGAGCGCGCCGACTGCGAACGCGCCTACCGCGACGGCGCCGACGGCGAGGGCGAGGCGTCTAGCCATGGGGAGCCTCCGCAAGATCAGGGCGGGTCGTGCCAGTCGTTCCGGCGGGGTGTACTCCAATCCAGGCGAGCGCCTTGCGGCTTCGATTTGGCGCGAAGCGGACAGACGTTCTTCTGCCTGATGTATCGCCCCAATCTCCAGCAAAGCGTACCTTTGCCTGGGCCAAGAAAATCCGCTAGGACAGGCACGTTTGCGGGCTGTAGGCTTGGTCGATGAAACGACTCATAGGCTTCGCGCTGATCGCTGCTGCGCTCGTCGTCCCGGTTGCGGCTCTGGCCGACCCGCAATCCTCGGCGACATCGGTTCGCACGTCGAGGCTCGGCGGTGTGATCGACTCGATCGACGGCAAGTTCAGTTTGACGGTACGCGACAACCGCGGGTCGCTCGACCGCGTGACGTTGCACCGGGGCACCTTCATCAACCCGACCGGATTGCAACTCGAGCCCGGGATGCCGGTGACCATCATCGGACACGCGGACGGCAACGCGTACGATGCCGACACCATCGATGGGCCCCTCACGGTCGACAATCGGTCGACGCGGCGCGACGAGCGAAGTACTCCAGCGGAAGTCCCTGTACCAACGTCGGTTCCGGACGGCACATTCGAGACCCACGGTCCGAGCGCCGAGGGCGGCGGTTGAAACGCTACACTCCGAGCGAACACGCTGCCAGCGTTGGTGCTCTTCGGTCCCCCCGGTTCACACAGGACGAACAGGGCGGCGTGCGACGCAAGGACGTGCCGCGTTCCGATGCACCGGTTTTGTACGGTGACCGCCGCGCGGCCGAACTCGTCGTAGAGCGTGACGAATCCGTCGCCAGCCGGCGTTGCTGCGGGGCTCGGGACTGCCGAGGTCGCCAGCACGGCGGTGATGAGCGCTACCGAGAAACGACGCACGGGACATCCTCCACCTCGGTGATATGTCGCGCTGCGCGGGCTTATGCGGTTCCGCTTTTCACATAGGCGTAGGCTTCGCGCGCGAGCGCGATCCAATCGCGCTCCGTGTCGACGGCGACCCATTCTTTCATGACTCGCTTGCCGGGGCCGAAGCGTTGCCCGTTGCCGTTTTCGACCAGTTCGTCGACGCGGATTTTCGGAAGCTTCACGACGAATCGGCCGCGCGGGAACATCGCGAAGATCTTGCCGTTCACCTTGAGCCCATAGGCCGAGAACAACTTGCCCTCGGTGACGTCAGGACGTCGTGCGAACGCACGAGCGACCGCGGCGAACCGCGGGTCGACGGCGCTTTTCGAGGTGGTGCTTGCTGAACCCATGAGCCGCGCCTTCGATGGGGTAGATATCGAAACCCAGGCTTCCCGCAGAAAGAGCAGACGCAGGACCATGCCGATCGCACAGCAGCTCGTCGACTGCGCGCTGCAGATTCCCGGATTGGACGCGGCGGCCGACCGCGTCGCCGGGCTCGTCAACGGAGCATACGACGCTGCCGGTCCGGCAAAGCGGCCGCTGAAGGACGCGCTGAACGGCACGTGGCTGGGGCACGCCCTCCATCCCGCTCTCACCGACGTTCCGATCGGCGCCTGGACCGCGGCGCTGGCGATGGACCTGCTCGGCGAACGGCGCGGCGCGAAGATCGCCGTCGGCGTCGGGCTGCTCGGCGCGGTCGGAGCCGCGGTGACCGGATTGACTGACTGGACCGACACGTACGGTAAGCCGCGGCGGCTCGGCGTCGTGCACGCGGCGCTCAACGCGACGGCGACCCTCCTCTACGGAGCGTCGTGGCTCGCGCGCGGGAGAGCGGGCTCAGCGGGGTTCGTCCTATCGACGATCGGCTACGGTATCGTGTCGCTCTCCGCGCTCTACGGCGGGACGATGTCCCTGGATCTCCAGATCGGCGTGAACCACGCGCATGCGAGCGAGCCGCCCGCCGAGGAGATCGACGTCGCCGCGCTGACCGACGTTCCCGACGGCGGCATGAAACGCGTCGACGCGGGCGGCTATCCGGTTCTGCTCGTGCGCCGAGGCGAGGGGATCGACGCGATCGGTGCGATCTGCGCGCATCAGGGCGGTCCACTCGACGAGGGAACGCTCAAGGACGGCGCAGTGACCTGTCCGTGGCACGGCTCGACCTTCTGCGTTCGCGACGGAAGCATCGTGAACGGCCCCGCGGCGTATCCGCAACCGGCGTTTTCCGTGCGCGTCGTCGACGGCCGCGTCCGCATCACCGCGACCGAGGGGAGCTAACCCGCTCGTCCCGCCGAAACGACGATGCTCCGGGCTTCCGCTTGCGCGGTGCGCGGCTCTGGACTGTGCATCTCCCGCAGGTCGTCAGCGACCGCATAGAGCGCGCCCAGCGTGACGACGACGACGACGGTCGGAATGATGGAAAGCCAGGGCGTGATGGCGAAGTTGCTCTGCAGGTTCACCAACAGATTGCCAAGCGACGGTGTCGGAGGCTGAACGCCGAAACCGAAGATCGACATGCTCACTTCGAGCAGCAACGCGCCGGCCGTAACGTCGACGAAGCCTCCAAGCGACGCCGGAGAGAACGCTCGAAACGCCGGAATCACGGCCGGCCACGACACTGCGGCGATGATCAGCGCGATCGTGAGCGGGCGAAGAAACTCGGTTGTGTGAAGCTTGGCCCCCAGAATCGCGATCGTGGCCAGGATGAACGGAAATGCTGCGAACGGTCGAATGCCGGTGAGGCGGAGCGCATCGCGGTCGTTGAACCGAGGCACCGCCTTCGTCGCGAACGCGACGAGCGCCCCGATCGCTGTTGCGGCAACGGCTGCGAATGCCGCAATGCCGAGTGAGGTACGCAGCCCGAAGAGCAATCGCGCGAACAGATCGCGCGCGTTCTCGTCGGTCCCCAACACGTGGCCCGCGACGCCCGGCGGCAAAGGGTATCCCCTCCAATGGGCTATGTCGATGAAGAAGGGGCCGATCGGTGCGATCAGGTTCGCTGCCACGGCGCCGAACGCGGCGCAGAGCAGCACGATGCACGCGATGACGCCGATCGCCGAAAAGCCTTTCCTGCCGCTCGCTGATGTTCGCGCCAAACCGTGCCGCGATGTCCGATCCCCATTGCTCGGAGAAACGTCGGCAAGGATCGTCATCAGCACCATGGCGACCGAGTACAACAGGAGAATCCCAGCGATCACGCCGAGGTCGACCTGGGAGACGGCGAAGAAAAACGGTCGTCCTACGCCGGGCCACGCAAACATCGGCTCGATGAGGAGACTCGCCGCTATGAGGGGCGGCCCGATCAGCGCTACGGTCGAGACGACGGGTCCGGCGATGCTGCGCGCCGAGGTGCGCAACGCCCCCTCCGACGTGCGAAAGAAATCGTAGAAGATCAGCGAGGACCATGCTCCGAACGGCACGGCCAAGCAGAGGACCGGTACGATGAGATGTGAGAGCCGATCGCGCAGGTCGAAGCCGTCGACGGACGCTATGCCGGCATTCGGCAGCAACTTCGTAAACACCAAGAGCAGTTGGACAAACAGCACGAGGATGACGATCGGCGTTGCGCGGCAAACGAGCTGCGGTACGGCAATGACGTCGAACGGAATCGACGCGCGCATACGCGCTCGCACGAGGCCGGTGATCGCGCCAAGCACGACAGCGGCCACGAGGGCAAGGAATACGAGTTCGATCGTCGCCGGGAGCCGCTCGACGATTTCCTGCGATACCGGCCGCGCATTCGACGGCGACCAGCCGAGATCACCGTGGAGCACCCGGAACAGCCACGAGAAATACTGCGCGTAGAACGGCCGGCCTGCGCCGAACTCACGGTTGAGCCTTGCGACATCGCTCGCTGCGAGATGGGAGTCCCCGCGGTACGCCGCCATCGGACCACCCGGCGCGGCTTCCAACAGCGCAAATACCGCGAACGTGCTTGCGACCAGCAGGCCGAGCGCCGCGAGAAGACGAGAGAAACGGCCCACCAGCAATCCTTTACCAACACGCAGTCGGGGTTGTGCCGTTGTATCCCGTTTCTAACGTGCCCTCCTCGTCGTTGCGACGCTAGATCGTCGGTATGGTGCCGCCGTCGATGACGTATTCGGTGCCGGCGATGAATGCCGCGCGGTCGGAGGCAAGGAACGCGACGAGTTCGGCGATTTCCGTTGGGCGGCCCGGACGGCCGACCGGAATCCCGCCGAGTGAATCCATCAGTCCCGCTCGCGCCGTCTCTTTGTCGCTGCCGGTTTGCGCGGCGAGACGCTCGATCAGGCCGGTCGCTCCCGCCGTTTCGATGAAGCCCGGCGCGACGCTGAGGACGCGAACGCCTTTTGGGCCGACTTCATTCGAGAGCCCCTTGCTGTACGTCGTCAAAGCGGCCTTCGCCGCGGCGTAGGCCAGCGTCGCCTCATACAGCGGCATGCTGCGCTGAATCGAAGAGATGTGGATGATGACGCCCGTCACGCGCTCGATCATTCCGGGCAGCAGGGCGCGGTCAACCCGAACGGCCGCGAGGAGGTTGGTGTCGAGCGCCGCGTACCAGTCGTCGTCGGTGAGCACGGCAAAGCCGCCGCTCTGTGCGGAGGAGCCGCCGACGTTGTTGATGAGAAGATCGACGCCGCCCAGGCGCTTCACGACCTCCCCGACGACGGACTGTACGCCTTCAGCCGTGCTGATGTCGGCTTGAACGTACACGTCGGCGTGCTGTCCGTCGGGCAACGGAGAGCGCGACGTCGTCGCGACCGTCGCGCCGGCGGCGGCAAGCCGCCTGACGATCGCCTCACCCATCCCCTGGGTGCCGCCGGTGACCAAGGCGCGCTTGCCCGCGAACTCCCTTGGGTCCAGCGAGAACTGCGACGTTGCGGAGATCACGCGATCTCCAGCCGCGCGATCGTCGCGCCCGAGAGGGTGAACGTGTAGTCGAGCAGCACGGGGCTGCCGGGGAAGTTGCCGGAGACGAGCCCGGACACGACGGTCGTCGCGTTCGCGTCTCGCACGTCTTTCACGTCGAGCGTGACGCGATACTTGCGCGTGACGTCCTCCAGCCACGATCGGACTGCGGAGCGGCCGTGATGTTCCCGGCCTTCGTCCTTCACGGTGGCGTCTTCGCCGAACGGCGCGAGCATGGCGTCGACGTCGTGCGCGTTCTGCGCTTTGAGGTATGCGGAAATAGGGCCGGGCAGGCTGATGGACATGGCTGTCTCCTGTGAGAAAAGCCTGTTGATGAAGGGGCGCGGTCAGTCGCGGGGCGCGGTCCGAAAAATCGGCCAGCAGATCTCCGTTCGCATTTGCGATTCGTCCGTCGTGTCGTCGGACGTCACGAGGTAATGCTCGCGAATCGGGCCCTCGACGCCGATGGCGCTTTCTGCCACGTGCGTACCGAGCGCCCCGCAGGTGCGGTCCGCACCGCTGTGTGGTCCCTGATGCAGCGCGACTGCGAGTTCGACCGCGGGAAGCTCGATGACGCGGACGCGGCCCGATGATTCGAGCGGATCCACGATCGGTACGAACACGACCGCCTCTCCCACTTCGTCCGTGAACAGCTCGGTCGGGTAGACGCCGCCCCCGGGTCCCGCGGGGCGGACGCCGGCGGCACGGAGTGCGCCATATATTTCCGCGAAGGCTTCCAACCACCACGGTTCGATGTCGCCGAGCTTCACGGTGTTCGCGATCGACGCCGCACGCACCGCAGGAACAGACCGGTACTCGACGGCAATCTGCGCCGACGCCGGTTCGAGCAGCGTCCGCAGCGACGACACGGTAGACTGCACTTGCCCGAGCTGCGACTCCATGCGCTCGAGGTGGCTCACGATCAGCGCGTTGCGTTCGGCGAGATCGGGCGCCTCGAGTACGGCCTTCACCTGCTCTACCGGCATCCCGAGCTCACGGAAGCGCCGGATCACCTGCGCCGTCGGGACCTGCGCGGTGTCATAGGAGCGGTAGCCGGTGCGCGGATCCACGTCCGCCGGTTCCAACAACCCCAGCTCGTGATAGTGGCGCAAGGCTTTGACGCTGAGATACGTCATCCGCGAGAAGTCGCCGATCGACAACTGCATGAGCCTAGTCTGCACCCTCCCCTTACGGGAGAGTCAAGCCTTCTCAGCGCTTTACGGCGCCCAGGATGCTAAGGATGTTGCCGTCCGGGTCCTTGAACCAGGCGACGCTCAACCCATCGCCTGCAACGTGAATATCGCCTTGCCCGGACAATTGCGGCAAGTCGTAGTGCTCGAAGGCGACGCCCTTCGCTTTGAGGGTTTGCACGATCGACTCCAGATCGTCGCCGACCGCCCACGTCACGACGGTGGCCTTGTTGGTGCCGGCGTACTGCGACCGATAGACCAAGATCTTCGAGTTCCCGCTCTCGTACGTGATGGCTTCAGGGTTGTTCGAGCCCGTTTGTTGTTGCAGGCCAAGCATGTCGCCGTAGAACGTCCGGGCGTCTTGCAGATCCTTGACCGCGATCGTAGCGATCGCGTCGGTGTCTCCTAGCACTTCGATCTCCTCATATATGCGTGAATCGTGAATGCGCCACGTCGAGCGCGAGCAGGACACGGCGGAGAACGGCATTGTCGATTTCCCCGCGTTCGCGCAGTGCGACGAGCGCTTCACGCTCGGCCTCGATCACCTCGCGCTCCGCGTTCGATCCGCGCCGCGCGGCTTCCCGGCTTAGGGTATCAGGCGCGCGTTCCGCGAAGTCCCGCGCTCGTTCGTAGCGGCGCCGAAGGATTTTCGCATGCTCCGGGTCGAGCCGATGTTCGCGCTCCAGCGCGTCGATGCGGTCGAGCGCCGCTTGAAAGACGACGGTCAGCGCGCGCTTGAGGTCCTCGTCTTCCTCGGTGCCGCCGTCGGTGATGCCTAATCGCGAAACAACCGCCGGAAGCGTGAGGCCGCCGCCGACCAGCGTGACGATGATGACCGTGAACGTAAGAAAGATGATCAGCTCGCGATGGGGGAATGGCGCACCGCCGGCGACGGTCAGGGGAACGGCCAATGCGGCCGCAAGTGAGACGGCGCCGCGCAGGCCGGACCACGACGCAATCACGGCGTGTTTCCAGTTCGGCGCCGCGTGCTCCGACGAAGCGCCGACGAACGGAACGTACTCGATCGTCAGGATCGAGGCGAAACGCACGAAGACGACGACTACGTTGATCGCGAGCGCGTACCAGACGACGCTTTGCCACGAGTAGCGCTGCAGCACGCTCGCGGCGATGTCGTGCAGCTGTAACCCGACGAGGAGAAAGAGCAGCGCGTTTGCGACGAAGACGAAGGTCTCCCAGAAGCCGTTCAAACGCAGCCGCGTCTCGGGTGTCATGACGGTCGGCGTAAAGCGGTTGACGGAGATGCCTGCGGTGACGACTGCGATAACGCCCGACGCGCCCAGCCGGATCGCCGGCATGTACGCGGCGAACGGCACGAGGAGGGAGATGACCGACTGCAGCTCCGTATCCCTGACGCGGCGCCATCCTTCGACGGCGGCTCGAGCGGCGACCAGGCCGATGACGACGGCGCCGACCACCGAGACGGCCAGGGATACCGGGATGCCTCGAAGGTCGAAGACGCCCGTCACGGCAGCCGTCACGGCGACCGCGTAAAGCGAGAGCGATACCGCGTCGTTGATGAGGCTTTCGCCCTCGACGATCGCGATGACGTGTCGTGGGATCCGAAATCGTTCGAGGACGGGTACCGCCGCCAGCTCATCCGTCGGAGCCACCACCGCGCCCAGGACGAACGCGACGGCCCACGTCAGGTTCGGGACCAGCGCGTGCATCGTCGTTGCGACGGCAAACGTGGTGATGAGGACGACGCCGATCGCGAGCGTGCCGATCTGGCTGCGGTTCGCCCACATTACGTCGGTCGGCGCGGTGACGGATTCCCAGTACAGCAGCGGTGGCAAGAAGATCAGCAGCACGAGGTTCGGATCCATGTGCACGCTGGGCAGACCTGGGATGAATCCGAGCACGAAACCGCCCAGAACGAGCACGATCGGATACGGGACGTCGGCGCGTCGTGCCAGCGCGACGAGCGGGATCGTCACGGCGAGCAGACCAACGACGAAGTCAACCTGCGTTTCGATCATCTGTTCGGCTGCGCACGGGCGCGGTCCATTCGGCGATATCCGCCGCACATCGTTTGCTTCCCCCGTCGGCTCTTCGCAAAGCGCGTCGAGCCGTGGGAAACAAAGGGTCGTCAGCAGGCGGGCGCTAAATCGTGCGTCGTCGTGGTGACCGGAACCGGGGTTCGGTCGACCTTCCGTTTTCATTGCCCCGCACTAGGAGTTCCGATGCATTCGCATTTCGATCTCGGTCGCCGGGGATTTCTCGGCGCCTTCGCGGCGACCGGAGCCGCTTTCGCTCTTCCGTCCGCGGTGTCGGCTGGCGACGCGGCCGGTTCGCCGGCGCCGGCTGCTCCCGCAGAACCGTGCGACCCGATCGCCTGCGCCAACGGGATTCCGCTCGCGCAGCTCAACGACCGGCGGCCGATCACGCTGCGTCCGACGACGGAACAGCTCGCCGCGGACGCCGCGATGTACAAGCGCTTCCAGACCGCGTTCCAAGCGATGATCGACTTCGGGACGGAGTATCCGACGGATCCGCGCGGCTGGAACATGCAGCAGGCGATCCACGGCGAGATGGTCTCGAAGTTCAGCGACACGACGCACAACGTGCACCACGGCTGGTACTTCCTCACCTGGCACCGCGCGTATCTGTACTTCCTCGAGCGGATCCTTGCATGGCATCTCGCGCAACGAGGCGCGACGATCGATCAGACGTTCCGGATGCCCGTTTGGGACTGGGAAGCGACCGAAACGAACGTGCAGTTTCCGACCGCGTACGGAAACGTGTGGATGGGAAATATTGCGGACGGCAACCTGAACCCGCTGTGGGTCGCTCAGCGCGACATCAAGGTTCCGCTCAACCTCGTCGCGCTCGGCGCGAACATGCAGGTGATGCTCAGTGCGCCGAACAGCGGTCCGGCGAACTTCTACGGCGCCGCGCCGATCGCCGGGAACGGGCGCAACCGCCAAGGCGCGGGCGAGAACAAGGCGCACAACCTCGTGCACAACTGGGTCGGCGGCGGTTTCAACGGACCCTCCGATCCGGGCACCGGCTGGATGAGCGACCTCTCCGTCGCGGCCAAAGATCCGCTGTTCTTCGCGCATCACGCGAACATCGACAAGACGTGGTCCTGGTACCGCTCGTTCAAGTACAGCGACGAGCCGGCGTCGAGCGAGTATCGCGACGTGACCTGGACGTTCTTCGACGAGCAGAGGCGCTGCGTCAACGTCCAAGCGAAGGACCTCATCGACTACCAGAACGCGCTGCGCTATCACTACGCGCCGGTGCCGTCCAAGTACACCGGTCCGCCGCCGCCGAACGCGGGCCGCGCGCTCGCGCTGACCAACGGTCATCTCGGCGCCGTGGCGGCGCCGCCGGCCGGCGCGAGGGTCGGGCTCACGCTCACCGACGTGCCGTACAAAGGTTCGGGAACCTTCGAGATCATCGCCCGCGGACCGAGCGGTTCGGCGGTGCTCGGAAGCTTCACGATCACGGCGCATCGCGGCATGAACATGGGGAATGCGACCGACGTGTTTCTGCTCATCTCGGAGCCGGCGCGCGCGCTGCTGAACCAAGCGACGACGAAGCTCGTCGTGCAGAAGGTCACCGGCCGCAGCGGCCTGCTCGGGGCAGCGGCCGGCGGGGCCGCTGCGACGGAACTCACGGCGTCAAAGGCGACGTTGTTCGTGCACTGATCATGCTGCCCGCCCCGCCCGCGCACGTGGGGTCGCCGGTTCCCGGCGGCCCCCTCGTGCCGCTCATCGTGCCGGCCGGCATGCGCTCCGCCGGGCGCGCACCGCGCTGGATCGCGATCGAAATCATCGATCCGGGCCGGCTTCCGAAATCGCCGACGGTTCTCGTCTATCTCGTCCCCGACGCCGGCGTCGCGCTCGATCCCAAGCGCGCACTGCTCGGTTCGTGGTCCGATCTCGGCGGCAATACGGGCGGAACGTTCACGGTCTCGGGCAGCGTCGACCCGCAGGCGATGCGCGCGCTGCGCGCCTCGGCGCATCCGCACGTGCGCATTGTCGTCAATCCCGACGGTTTGGGCCGCGCGACGCGCCCCCCGTTGCGCGCGGCCGCCGCTCGCATCGTCGACGCGCGTTAAGCGCGCGGACGCGCGCCCCGTCGACCTATCAGCACGACGACGATGACGGCGAGTGGAATGAGCAGGCCCCAGAACGAGTTGCGTTCGATGGCCGCAGCGAGCGTGGGCTGCTTCGCGAGCCTCACGCCGAGCGCGGCTAGGCTGTAGCAAAACAGACTCGAACCGATGAGCGTCGCGCCGAAGAACTTGAGCGGATGCATCTTGGCGACTCCCGCCGGAAGTCCGTCGAGGCCGCGGACGAACGGGACGAAACGAGCGAGGAACACGGCGTACCTGCCGTAGTGCTCGAAGAACTGTTCGACGCGGTCGAGCGACGCCTTTGTGACACCCACAACGTGACCGTAACGTGCGATAAAACGACGGCCGCCGAAGTAGCCCGCCGAATACATAGCGGCCGCGCCGGTCAGTTCACCGGCTACCGCGACCGTGCCGACGGTGAACGCGTTTCCCGGCAGCGTCCCGAGCGTCGTGAGCGCCCCCGCGGTCAGTATAATGAACTCGATTCCCGTCGGGATCCCGAGGTTTCCGATCGCGACGAGTGCGTACTCGCCGAGGTATCCGACGTGGTGGATGAGTTTTGTGGCGAGGTCGTGGGTGTTCGGGAGCATGGGTATCTGACTACCCGAGAATCTACAAACAAGGGCCCGGCTGGTGTCGCGCCGCCGAAAAGCGCAGCTCATTGGCTCGTCGATAGGCGGAGGTTTGCGCATGGAACTCCAGGGTCGAACATTTGTCGTTACCGGGGGAACGGGTGCGCTCGGAACAGCCGTGGTCGGCGCGTGTCTTGCAGCGGGTGCGCGCTGCCGAGTTCCGTATCGAAGCGACGCCGAGGCCGATGTGTTCCCGTACAAAGATCAGGTTACGCTCGTGCCGCGCAGCGACCTCACATCCGAAGCCGACGTAGCGCGCTTGTACGACGGCATTCCCGATCTGTGGGCGTCGATCCACATCGCCGGCAGCTTCGCGATGGGCAGCGTTACGGACACCGACAAGGCGGCGCTGATGGGCATGCTCGACGCGAACCTCGTGAGTTGCTACTTGTGCTGCCGTGGCGCAGTCCGTACGTTCGGTGCCGCCGGTGGCCGCATCGTCAACGTCACCTCTCGTCCGGGACTCGAACCTCGCCTCGGCGCCGGCATGAGTGCATATACGGCCGGCAAAGCCGCGGTCGCTGCGCTCACTGGCGCGCTCGCGGCCGAACTCGTGGGCCGGAACATCCTCGTCAACGCCGTCGCGCCGTCGATCATCGACACGCCCAAAAACCGCGCCGCGCTGCCGAAGGCCGACCACGACGCGTGGGTCAAGCCGGAGGAGATTGCCATGACGATCGCCTTCCTGGCATCACCGGCGAACACGGTCACGAACGGCGCTGTGGTGCCCGTGTACGGCCGGGCGTAGGTGTCGGCGATCGACGATGCCGGGCTCTACGCGCGTTCCATTCGGGCGGCGAACTGTTCCCAGGTCAGCGGTTCGATGTGGCGCGCGCGTGCGGGCCACCAGTCGACGCCGCCGCGGCTGACGCGCAGCTCGCCGAACTTCTCACCGTCGGCGAACACCTCGTAGACGGCGTCGACCGGGCCGAGCTCCCGCGGCGGCGACAAAACGACCACGCGATGTTCAGGCATCGTGCACCTCGGCCCGGAACTCCGCCGCGCTCACGACGGGGACGACGTCGACGTCGCCACCCAATCGTACCCTTCCGGTGCGCGGTCGCGCGCTACATGGTTACCGAGGCGGTCGGGTCCCGCCGCACTTGGCGCGAACGGGGCAGACTTGCCGTCGCCGACCGTCCGTTCTGCAATACGTAGATCGTCGAGAAGAAGGTGTGCGCTTCGTCGTTTCGACGCCAGCAGTCCATCCCGATTGCCGGTCGCTCGCGCGTCATCCCAACCGCGTGAAGCTCAGCATCGCTGTGCAGATCGATCTCGACCTTGATCTGATGACCAGCGATTGCGAGCCGCCCTTCGCCGTTGTCCCAGGGATAGGCCACATTCTTTATGCCCCGATCGTTTACAAGCTCGAAGATCTCGCAACGTCCGGTGAGGGGAGCCGCGAAGACGAGATGCACCGTCAAGCCGTCCGGCCCGGCGATCGCCGCGGGCTTCGCAAGCAGCGTTTTTGCGGACGTGAAGCTATAGCCGCGCAGCGGAAACGTTGCGTGCGGAGCTCCGTGCTGAATAGCGTGAGGGTCGACCGGGTTCATCAGCATCATGAGTCCCGCTGCTGCGGCGGTAGCGAATAGCATAGAGTTTTCCTGTGTGCGTGTGAAAGTCGAAAGATTGCACCACGGCGCGCGCGGTTGCGTCATTCGACGATTGCTGAACATAGTACGACGGGTTTGGCCCGCTTGCAAAGTCGCTTTTTTGCGCTTGCCCGCGTGATGTTTCGCGCGACGGCTCGAGCGCGGCCCTCCAGCCAGTCCCGACTGAGCGGACGGGCGCCCGCTGCTTCGCGTGTGACGCGGGCGGGGTACCACGCTTGGGTCACCCTGAAAATGCCGGCTCATCCCGCCGTTGCGTCCGCCTCCGTCGAGCGCCGGTTGCGCCACATGATCGCGACGATCGCGACGCCGAGCAGCATCCCCAGCATCGGCGCGGTCAGATACACCCACCAGTTGGCGAAGCCGCCCGCCGCCACGATCGGTCCGAGCGTGCGCGCTGGGTTCATCGAGCCGCTCGAGACGTGCCCGCCGATCCAGCGGTCGAGCACGGTCGTTCCGCCGTTCGCGATCGCCGCCTCCGGACCGATGAAGCGCGCGACGTTCGCCGTCGAGAGCGCGACGACGATCAGGATCGCGGTCAGCACGATTTCGAGCCAAAAGGCGGGCCACGCGCCGAGCGTCATTTCGGGAAGCAGCGCGCCGGGCGCAGGATGCAGGATGGCCAGAACCAGCTCGCCCGCGCAGAACGCACCGAGGAACTGCGCCGCGACGTAGCTCGGTACGCGCTTCCACTCGAAGTCGCCGAAGAGCGCGAACGCGATCGTCGTGCACGGGTTGGTGTGCGCGCCCGAGACGTAGCGCAGCGAGTAGATCACGACCATCGTACCGATGCCCGTCGTCCCCGTCTCCACCGCGTAGCCGAGGTGGATGCCGAGTCCGCGCGCCACCGCCGCCGGGCCCAGCGTCGCGAGCGTCACCACGATCGTCCCGACGAACTCCGCCGTGATGCTGGCGATGTGCCCGCGCGGTTCGCGCGCCGCGCCGAACGGCTCTTCCCCACCGGCTTCCATGGAGTCCGGCTACCCGGCCATCGCCAACTTGAAAAGCCCGCTCGCCCCGAGCTCCGGCAAGCGGTGCGGCCGACACGGATGGGTACCAAGACCCGACCATCGACCAGGAACAGCACGACGGGCTGCCGCTCCCGCAGCGGCGTGTCGCGTACATCTCGCTCGCGATCGCGCTCGCGATGGCCGTCCTCGACGGGCAGATCGCAAACACCGCGCTCCCGGCGATCGCGCGCGATCTGCATGCTTCGCCGACGGCTTCGATCTGGATCGTCAACGCGTTCCAACTCGCGGTCACGGCGACGCTCTTCACCTTCGCCTCGCTGGGAGGGTTGAGAGGGCCGGCCCGCGTCTATCGGCTCGGCGTCATCGGGTTCATTCTGGGTTCGCTGTTCTCGGCGCTCTCTCGTTCGCTGCCGGAGCTGATTGCGGCACGCGCGCTGCAAGGGATCGGCGCTTCGGCGATCATGTCGCTCTCGCCGGCTTTGCTGCGCGACATCTTTCCGAGCTCGCAACTCGGACGCGCGCTGGGACTCAACGCGCTCGTCGTCGCGACCGCAGCCGCGGCCGGCCCGACCGTGGGCGGGCTCCTCTTGTCGGTGGCTGCGTGGCCGATTCTCTTCGCCCTCAACGTCCCGCTCGGGCTGGCAAACGTCGTGCTGAACCGGGCACTCCCCGATGACCGGCGCAACGAGGGGAACCTCGACATCCCCAGCGCGATCAGCTCGGCGCTCGGCTTCGCGCTCACGTTCTACGGCCTCGACGGCTTCGCACACCATCAGCCGCCGACGACGATCGCGCTCTCGCTGACGATCGGGGTCGTCTGCGGCTGGTATTTCGTCCGTCGCCAGTTCCGCTTGCCGCGGCCGTTGATCGCGCTCGATCTCTTCCGTATCCGCGCGTTCGCGATCGCGAGCGCCGCGTCGCTGGCGACCTTCACCACGCAGGGGCTGGCCTACCTTACGCTGCCGTTCTTGTTCCAGATCGCGCTCGGGCGTACTCCGCTTCAATCGGGGCTGCTGCTCAGCGCATGGCCGCTGGCGACCGCGATCGTCGCCCCGATCGCCGGGCGTCTCTCCGATCGCTATCCCGCGGGAATCCTCGCCACCATCGGCCTCGCAATTCTCACGATCGGTCTTGCTCTATACGCGACCTTGCCGCCCGATCCGTCGACGCCCGACATCGTCACGCGCGCGATGATTTGCGGCGTGGGCTTCGGCTTCTTCCAGTCGCCGAACACGCGGGAGATCCTCGGCAGGGCACCGCGCGAGAAAACGACGAGCGCGTCAGGGGTCCTCGCGGCGCTGCGCGTTACCGGGCAGACACTCGGCGCGGCGCTGGTGGCGATCGTCTTCGGCGTGTTCGGTGCGCATGCGGTCGCCGGCGAAAGCGCTGCCCGAGATGCCGTCATCCGCGCCGTCCCGGCCGCGCTCACGCTCGCCGCATGCTGCGCCGGGTTGGCCACTGCTGCGAGCGCCTCGCGACTGGTGCGGCGCGCGCGTTAGATGCGGCAACTCATCGAGCGGCTCCGACCATGCCTTCGCGCAGTGCGACGTAGATCGCGCTGAGGTCGTGCCCGCCGAATCGTTCGACCGTCCGCGACCAGAGGGCGTCGATCGTGTTGAGCGCCGGCAGCTGCGAGCGCTTCTCACCGGCGGCGGAGAGCGCAAGACGCACGTCCTTGTCGGCCCAGCGGAGCGGAAACTCGGTCTCCGCCGTCTTGTTCTCGGCGATTTTCTTCATCTTGCCCAGCGCCCACGGCGGAACGAGGGGTCCGCCCGCCACGAGCGCCTCGAACCGCTGCAGCTCGACGCCGAGCGCGTCGGCCAAGATGGCAACTTCCGCGACGCCTTCCATCACGATCGCAATCCAGGCGTTGAACAGGAGCTTCATGCGCGTCCCTTGACCGGCTGGGCCCAGCCACTGCGTCGTGCCGAGCGCGTCGAAGAAGCGTTGGACGGCCGCACCGGCGCGGGTGCGATCACCCGACGCGAGGATGAGAAGCTTTCCTTGCTCCGCGACGGGTCTGCTGCCGGAGACCGGCGCGTCGATAAAGGTGACGTCGCCGCGCGTCGCGGCGAGATGCAGCCCGCGCTCCGTTCCTTCGACGCCGATCGTCGACATCTGCACCCAACTGGCGCCCGATCGCATCGCGGCGAACGCGCCTTGACCTTCCATCACGCTCATCACAGCGTCCGCATCCGGAACCATCGTGACGACGACGTCCGCATCCGCCACGGCTTCCGCGGCCCTTTTTGCCGCGAGCACTCCGTCCGATGCGAGCGCTGCGGCGCGCGCAGGCGTCCGGTCCCAGCCTACTACCTGCAATCCGCGGCCGGCGGCAGTCCGGGCCATCGCCGAACCCATGATGCCGAGGCCCAGCATCGCGACCTTCTCGGACGCGCGATCGCTCATCCGCGGCCGTACAGTCCGACGAGTTCGCTTTGCCCCAGGATGTGATTGCGCGAGGCGAACATGAAACGCGCGTACGAGGCCCCTTCCGGCAGGTCCAGCGACGGGCAGTCCATCGCGTAGACCGCGAGATGATAGTGATGCGGCGGATCGCCGGGCGGAGGACACGGTCCGTCGTATCGGCGCTCGCCGTAGTCGTTGCGGCCGCTGTGTCCGCCGTGGAGGTGCGGGTGTGAGGACGACGATCCCGCACCTTCTTCGAGTGACGTGTACCGCACCGGGATGTCGTAGACGATCCAGTGACTGAACCCGACCGTCGTCGGCGCGTCGGGATCGAACATCGTGAGCGCGTACGATTTCGTCCCCTCGGGAGCCCCCAGCCACTGTACGTCGGGACTGCGGTTTTGGCCCGTGCACGCCATCTTGTCGTACACCATTCGCATCGGAATGCGTTCGCCGTCATGCATCGCGGACGACGTCACGCGGAACGTTGTTTTCGTCTCCATTCGGCCCATGTACCCGAAACCGGAATCACGGGAGAGTATCTTTTTCCTCCGGTAGTTCGCGCTACCCGGCTCCACGAATGCGGCGAGTTTACACGGCGCTCGGTTTAGGGTAGGCGTGGCCCACGCCGCCCGCATTTTCGCGCGGCGCCGTACACCGTGGAGGATCACTTTGGTGCGTACTCGACAGCATCCGCCGTTCTTCAAAACGCTGTTCGATCTCTCGTTCACGCGCTTTCTCACCCCCCGCCTCATCCCGCTCGCCTATGTGTTGGGATTGATCGTCGTGCTTGCGTACGCGCTCGCGATCGCGACCGCGGTCGGGGCGGGTACCTCTTCGGGCGGGCAGGGCATCAGTTGGTTGGTTTCGCTGGTCGTGTTCGTCCTCGTGTTCGTCTTTGGTGCACTCTTTGTGCGCATTCAAATCGAGGTCACTGCCGTGGCATTCCGCATTTACGAGCGCGTCGTTCCTCCGACGGAGGCCCCCGTAGACTGACATTATTCTGACAACGTTCGCATCGCCTTGCACCGTTTGCGTGCGAGCGAGCAAAGACGACGTTTCGCGCGTGTGAGTGACGCGCATATCACAGGTGCAGTCGTTCAGGGACCGAAACCTGCGGCGACGCTAGACGTACTTTGGAGCTCAACTTGCTTGCTCTTAGCTCAGCGTTTCGGAGTGCCGCCAATTCGCCGCCGGCGATGCAGCGTCCGCACCCGCGGGCGCGGCTCCTTGCTCGAGGAGATTCGATATGAAGAGCGTTTCGCCCATTGCGACTGCTGCGTTTCACCGATTGCTCATCGCCGCGCTCGTGCTCGGTGCCGTGAGCGTTTCCTCCGTTGCGGCGAACGCGCAGGCTACTCCCGCACCCGCCGCTTCCACGCCGCCGGCATCGGCGATGCCGTCGCCGTCGCCGTACGCGTCGCCGATGCCGATGCCGATGACGATGCCGATGCCGGGCGCGGCGGCTTCGCCCGCAGCGTCAACTGCGGTGCCGCGCGCAGCGAAGACCGCGCAGGCGCCCGCCTCCGGCCCGACCGGACCTCAATCGTTCCTCCAGCGCGTGACGATCACGGTCGCGCCCGTCTGGCTGCTGGCGACGAACACCGATGCGAACGCAATCCCGCCGCCGCCGCCGGGTCTGGCCGGAGTGGGATACACGCACGACCAGCCCATAACGAACGGCCTCCGCGTCGATTACGGCGTCGATTTCGCGTTCACGGACAGTCTGCATTTGAACGCAAGCCACGGGAACGTGGGGTATGAGCTCGGCCGAATCCTGACCGCTATCCCGAACACGGCGTTCGTCACCGGCGCGATGTACGACTACACCGACTCGATCGCGCTCAACTACAAGGTCGGGCACGGACTCGGGCTGCACGTGACGTACTTCGATCACCAGCGAAGCGTTGTGACGGGGCAGTGTCTGAATCAGAAGAAATGCCTCGACCCCTTTGGCGGCACCGTGTGGAACCCGCTCTCGATCGACGAGCACGGGTACTTGTTCGGCTTCAGCCTCGACTTCGGGCCGAAGACCCGCGTCGGAACGTTGTTCAACGCGGCGGGCGACATCAAGTACATCCCCCGCCCCGCGACTCCGTCCAGCCCGGCGGTTGCGCTCGATTCGCTGCCGGGATACCGCGGCACGCAAACGCTCTACCCGTTTTCGTTCACGCTGCGAATCCCGCTCACCACATCGCCCACCTTGGTGCCGTCCGTAACCTACATCAACCTGCCGGTACTGTATCGCGACTCCGCCGTCCCGGAAGCCTATCGCGGCATCGCGGTCGGGGTGAGCAAGACCTTCTCGAAGAACGTTACCTTCAGCTACACGAATTTCAACTTGCAGACCTGCCGCTGCATCCCGCGCGTCCCGGCGCCCGACAATCTTCGTCTCGCGTTCGGGGTCATGAAGCTCGATCTGCACACGCAGCTGTAATCGTCGTCTGCCCAGGCCACCCGGGCGCCGGACTAGCAACTTGCTAGAGGGCCGGCAGCCCGAGGTGGTCGCGCAGATGCGGGCCGCTGTAGTCGCGGCGGAACAGACCGCGGCGCTGCAGTTCGGGGACCACGCCGTCGACGAACCGCTCCAGCGAGTCGGGCAGAAACGCCGGCGAGATCACGAACCCGTCGGCGGCGCCCGCCTTCACGATCGATTCCAGATAATCCGCGACGTCGTTCGCCGTTCCGGCGATCTGCGGCACGAGCACGCTGCGGCCGTACAGCGTGCCGACGTCGGAGAGGCTGAGCGCCTCGTCGCGCGTGATGCGCATGACCGCCTCGAACATCCCTTGCGTGCCGCGCGAGGCCGCTTCGCGAATGGGCTGGTCGAGCGGCAGCGTCGAGAAGTCGAAGTTCGAGTGGCTCGCGAGGGTCGAGAGCCCCACCAGCGTATGGATCATCGCGTTGTGCGCGTCGCGCTCCTCTTCGGCTTGCGCCGCGGTATCGGCGACGAACGGCATGACCGCAGTGAGGATCTTACAGCTCTCCGGCGGTCGTTCGAAAGCGGCGAGCGACGCGCGCACGTCGTCGCTGAAGCGCTTCATCAGCTCGGGCGTCTGCTGGATGGTGAAGACGACCTCCGCCCAGCGTGCCGCGAACTTCTTGCCGCGGCCCGAGGATCCGGCCTGAATGATGACCGGCCGCCCTTGCGGCGAACGGGGGATGTTGAGCGGGCCGCGCGAGCTGAACCACGCGCCCTCGTGCCGCACGTAGTGGACCCGGTCGGGATCGGCGTACACGCCGTTCTCGCGGTCGAGCACGAGGGCTCCCGGCTCCCAACTGTTCCACAGCTCGCAGGCGAGCTCGACGAACTCGTCGGCGCGGTCGTAGCGCTCGTCATGTTCGAGATGCTGGGCGACGCCGAAGTTCAGCGCCTCGCCGTCGTTCATCGACGTCACGACGTTCCAGGCGGCGCGTCCGCCCGAAAGATGGTCGAGCGTCGCGAACTCGCGCGCGATGTGATACGGCTGATCGTAGCTCGTCGAACGCGTTGCGCCGAGGCCGATGTGGGTCGTGTTCGCGGCGAGCGCGCCGAGCAGCGGCACGGGGTCCAGCCGCGTCGCGTCCTGATCGCCGTAGCGGACGCCGACCTCCAGGTCACCGCCGAAGCGATCCGAGATCCCCAGCCGGTCGGCGAAGAAGAGGAAGTCGAACTTCCCGCGTTCGAGCGTCTCCGCGATGCGGCGGTAGTGCGCGAGCGTGAGAAAGGCCGGCTCGCGGCGCGGATCGCGCCACTGCGCGTGGCTGTGTCCGACCGGACCGGCTATCAAAAAGGCGCACAGATGCATCACGTCCCTCCCAGGTACGCAGTGTGGAGCAGTTCGGATCCGGCCAAGGCGGAGGCCTCGCCGGCGAAGCGTATTCGGCCCGCAACCAGCAGGTACGCGCGATCGGCGACGGCCAGCGCGAGCGCGGCGTTCTGTTCGACCAGCGCGATCGTCATGCCGTCGTCGCGCAGACGCGCGATCGCCGCGAAGATGCGCTCGACCAGCAGCGGCGCGAGTCCCAGACTCGGCTCGTCGAGCAGCAGGACGCGCGGACGCGCCATGAGCGCGCGGCCGATCGCGAGCATCTGCTGCTCGCCGCCGGAGAGCGTCCCGGCGAGCTGGCGCAATCGTTCGCGCAGCACCGGGAACATCTCGAGCACGGAGTCCATCGCGGCGAGGTCGCCGCGCGTGTAGGCGCCGACGCGCAGGTTCTCTTCGACGGTGAATTCGGGGAACACGTGGCGTCCCTCCGGGCAGTGCACGATCCCGCGCCGGACGATCGCCGCCGGATCGGCGTGGGTGACGTCCTCGCCGTCCGCGACGATGCGCCCGCGCCGCGGTCGCACGATCCCCGAGATCGTCTTGAGCAGCGTGGATTTGCCCGCGCCGTTGGGCCCGAGTACGGCGACGATCGTGCGATGCGGGATCTCGACGTGCACGTCGTGCAGCGCCGGAACGCGTCCGTATGCGACGTCGAGGTACTGCACGCTCACCATGCGTGTTCGACCGCCTTGCCGCCCAGGTAGCTGCGGATTACGGCCGGATCGCGGCGGACCGCCTCGGGCGGCCCCTCGGAGATCGTGCGCCCGAAATCGAGCACCGTTACGCGCTCGGCGAGTTCGAGCACGAGCTCGAGATGGTGCTCGATCATCAACACCGCCCGCTCGCGCGCAGCGTCTCGGATCGCGCGCAGCAGCGTAGGGATCTCGGCGGCGGTGACGCCGGCGAGCGGCTCGTCGAGCAGCAGCAGCTTGGGCTCGGAGACGAGCGCGCGCGCGAGATCGACCAGCTTCTGGTATCCGTGCGGCAGCGTCCCGGCAGTGACGTGCGCTACGCCGCCGAGGCCCAACGCCTCGAGCACGCCGAGCGCGCGCACCCGCGCAGCATGCTCCGGCACGCGTCGATGGTCCAGCCCGACCAGCACGTTGTCGAGCGCGCTCAGCCCGACGAACAGCTCCGCTTTTTGAAAGCTGCGAGCGATCCCGGCATGCAGCAGCGCGCTCGGCTCGAGCGCGAGCAGATCGCGACCGGCGAACCGTACGCTGCCGGCGGCCGGCGTCACGAGCCGCGAGATCACGTTGAGCAGCGTCGTCTTGCCGGCGCCGTTGGGACCGACGACCAGAAACAGACCGCGGTCGGGGACGTGCAGGTCGACGCCGTCGAGCGGAACGAGGCCGCCGAAGCGCACCGTCACGCCGCTGCACTGCAGCATCAGCGCGATTCTTCGCCGCGGCGCCAGAGCGATTTGAGCCCGGCGGGACGGAAGAGCGCGACGGCGACGATCGCCGCTCCGATCAGCGCGAGCGAGAGGCCGCCGACCGTCGCCGCGGACTGGGAGACCGCGTCGAGCACGAGCGCGCCGAGCAGCGTACCGGCCGTCGACGCGGTCCCGCCGACCACGACCATCGCGAAAAACAGCAGCGACTGGCTGATGCCGAAGTCCTCCGGCGCGACGAACCCGGTCAGCGCGGCGTAGAGCGCGCCGGCCGCGCCGGCGATCGCGGCGCTGATGACGAACGCCGTCACCTTGGTGCGCGCGACCGATATTCCCATCGCCGCGGCGGCGATCTCGCTGTCGCGAACGGCCGCGAACGCGCGGCCCAGACGCGTGCGCGGCAGGCGAGCCGCGAACGCGGCGACTGCAGCCAGCGCAACGAATGCGACCGCGTACACGTGCAGCGGTGAGCTCAGGACGATGCCCGCCAGGTGGATCGTGCGAACGTGCACGCCCTCGTCGCCGTTGGTCAACGCCGTCCACTTGAGCGCGATCTGCGCGACCGCGACGCCGAACCCCAGCGTGACGATCCCCAAATAGTGTCCGCTCAGCCGCGTCGCCGGCAGGCCGACGATCAGGCTGCCCAGCGCCGCCAGCCCCGCGCCGGCGACCACGCCGGCGAGCAGGTCGACGTCGAAGCGCGCGCTCAGAATCGCCGCGGCATATGCGCCCAGCGCGAAAAAGCCGGCGTGCCCGAGCGAGATCTGACCGCTGCGCCCCATCAGCACGTCCAGGCTCAGCGCGACCATCGCGAACAGCGCGAACTGCGCCGCGATGAAGAGCGGATAGGTGCGAAAGCCGCACGCGATCGGAAACGCGATCGCGAGCACCAGTGCGAGGAGCGCGACGCGCTCAGACCTTGCGAACTGCAGCACGGCCGAAGAGACCATTGGGCCGCACGTAGAGTGCGAGCAGCAAGAGCGCGAAGACGACCGACAAACTCAATTCGGGCGCGAGATACGTCTTGATGAGGTTGTCCACCACGCCGAGCAGCAATCCGCCCACGATGGCCCCCGAGAGCGTTCCGAAGCCGCCGAAGACCGCCGCGACAAAACCGTAGATCACCAGCGTGTCCATCGTCGCGGGCGTCAGCGTCGTGCTGGGAACGGCGAGAATTCCGGCCGCGCCGGCGAGTGCGACGCCGATTCCCCAGGTCAGCGAGAGGACGCGCGTGAGCGAGATTCCGGCGAGGCGCGCCGCGAACAGATCCTGGCTGAGCGCGCGCATCCCCAGGCCCAGCTTGGTGCGGCGGAGCAGCAGCATGAGCGCCGCGACCAGCACGATCAGCACCGCGAGGTCGAACCCCTCCGACGGCACGAGGATCAGCGAACCGAGCGCGATCGACGGCAGCGTGACGAGTTCGGGCAGCGAGCGCGGATCGTAGCCGAAGACGACGCCGACCAGGCCGGTGAGCAGCATCAGCAGGCCGAGCGTCACCACGATCTGCGTGAGCGGCGGGGCGTCGGCGACGCGGCGCAAGACGAGCACTTCCGTCGCCACGCCCAGGGCGAACGCCGCGCCGAGCGCGAGCGCGACGGCCAGCGGGTACGGAACGTGCGCGCCGTTGAGCAGGCCCCACGTGACGTACGCCGTCACCACCGCCATCGCGCCTTGAGCAAAGTTGACGATGCCGCCGGCATTGAAGATCAGGACGATGCCGAGCGCAGCGAGCGCGTAGAGGCTGCCCTGCGCGAGTCCGGAGAGGACGATCTGCGGCAGGATCGACAACTACGGCTCGACCTTGGAGTTCGGAACCGTCAGCCAGCGCCCGTTCTTGGCCTGCCAGATGAACTGACCGCCGATGCCGCGATGGCTCTGCGCGCTGTAGCTCAAGTCGCCGCCGATCGTGTGAAAGCCCTTGATCGATTCCAGCGCGGCGACGAACGCCTCGCGCGTGATCGGCCCGCGGATGCGGCGCAGTCCTTCGACCGCGACCTGTCCGGCGAGCCAACCCCAGGCCGAGTAGATCTCAGCGGGATGCCCCTGCTCGTAGCGCGCCATCGCGTCCTCGAACGCCGTCCACTGCGGGTCCTTGCTCTCGGGCGTCGGCAGGAACGCCGCGCAGTACGCGCCTTCCAGGCTAGGCACCGTCTTGAAGATCGTCGCGTAGCCGCACGCAGATCCCGTGAGCACGCGCACCGGCGCGTAGTTGAACTTCGGCAGCTCGTTGAGGATCTGCGCGGCCGGCGCCGCGATCGTCGCGAGCACGAGCGCATCGACGCCCGCGGCTTTGAGTTTCACGACGGCGCTGCTGAACTCGACCTGTCCGGGCGAGTACGGCACTTCTTCGACATGCCCGAGCACGGACTCGACCGCGGCGAGAATCGGCTTCCCGAACGAGTCGTCCTGGTAGATGATGCCGACCTTCTTGCCGGCGAAATGCGTCTTGAGGAACGTCGCCATCGTTTTACCGTCGGTCGTGTACAGCGGCCAGGCCGGGAACACGTACTTCCGCGTCGGCTCGTAGAAGATGGGGCTGCCGGTCGCCATTCCGACCAGCGGAACGCCGAGATCGTTGAGCGTCGGCGCGACCGCCGCGGTCGTCGGGCTCCCGACGCCGCCCACGATCGCAAAGACGCTGTCTTCGAACACGAGCTTCTTGACGAGCGCCGCCGTCTGCGCGGGCTTGTAGCCGTCGTCGTAGCTGATCAGGCGCAACTTCTTTCCGTGCGCGCCGCCTTGCGCGTTGGCCGCCTGCAAGTATGCGTCCAGGCCGTACCGCGCCGCGCCGATCGCCGCGTTCGCTCCGGACTGGTCGGCGTACTGACCCAGCGTGATCCAGTCGCCGCTGACGGTTGCGCCCGGCGCATCCTCCGCCAGCGCCGGTACGACGATGCCCGAGACGGCGAGGAGAGCGGCGGCGATGCCTGCGAGCCGCGAACGAGATTTCACGATGTCTCCGTTTTCGAGGGGAAAGCAGCAAAAACAAACGAGCCCCCTACCGTTCGGTAGAGGGCTCGCGACGACGGATGAAAGTCGATG
Source organism: Vulcanimicrobiota bacterium (assembly GCA_028287545.1). Next base: position 24,481 of record JAQBPL010000043.1, read on the forward strand.
CTATGCGAGAAAGAGCCTCTTCCGAGTCGGCGCGGACGAACGCAGACACGGCATGTCGCAGAACAGCATCGCGTTGATCCTACCGTTCGGAAGACTGCTTGTCAACAGCGGGCGAAGCACGTTCGCCTGCGAATGCATCGTCTTCCTAACCAGCGCGAGCCTTACGATAGGTGATTGAATGGAACGGAAAAAAGCCTCCGATTTCCCGCAGGAACTCCTCGATCTCTTTCACTTGTACGTGCACGGCGAGATCGACCGCGGCGCGTTCCTGGCGCGCGCCGGAAAGTTTGCCGTCGGCGGACTCACCGTGGGCGGAATTCTGGCCATGCTCGCGCCCAACTATGCATGGGCGCAGCAGGTTCCCAAAGACGACAAGCGGATTCGCGCGGAGTACGCGGTCGTGCCGTCGCCACAGGGCAACGGCTCGATCAAGGGATACCTCGTGCGGCCGGCGGACGCGACCGCAAAAGTCAACGCGGTCGTGGTGATTCACGAGAACCGCGGTTTGAACCCGTACATCGAAGACGTCGCACGTCGTCTGGGCACCGTGGGTTACATGGCCTTTGCTCCGGACGGACTGACGTCGGTCGGCGGCTATCCGGGCGACGACGAGAAGGGCGCGGCGCTGTTTGCCAAGG
>JAQBPL010000049.1 GCA_028287545.1 Vulcanimicrobiota bacterium
ATGATGATCCCCCCGGTCATCATCTCACTCCCCTTCAAAATCCTGATCTTCTTGCTCGTCGACGGCTGGAACCTGACGGTGAGCGCCCTCTTCTCGAGCTTTAAATGAAACGGTCCCGAACCGAGCGCCGCCTGGGGCGGAGCGCCTTATGACCTATGCGGCCGCGTTGTCGCTGGGGCGCGATGCGATCGTTGTGGCGCTGCTCGTGTGCGGGCCGGCGCTGTTGCTCGGGCTCGTGACCGGTCTCGTGATTTCGATCTTTCAGGCGACGACGCAGATTCAGGAACCGACGTTGACGTTCATCCCGAAGATCGTCGTCGTTGCGCTTGCGATCTTGTTCTTCGGGCCGTTCATGCTCGCATTACTTACGGATTTCATGACGCGCGTCTTTAGCCATATACCGGACTATGTAAAATGAGCGGCGCGGTCAACCTCTTTGGTTTGACGGCAGGGCAATTCGAGACGTTTCTCCTCGTGCTCGTCCGCGTGTCGGTCATCTTGCTGATGATCCCGATCTTCCAGTCGGCGCAGGTCAACTTACGTGTGCGCTTCGGACTCGGTCTTTCGATCGCGTTCGTGGTGTGGCACACGGTGCCGCCGATCGAGGCGTTCGACGGCTTAGGTCCGCTCACGGCGGCGGTGATCTCGCAGGCGCTGATCGGGTTCGTGTTCGGCTTCATCGCGTTCTTGGTTTTCGTCGGGATCCAATTCGCCGGCGAAGTGATGGATCTTCAGGTCGGGTTCTCGATCGTCAACGTGATCAATCCACTCACGAGCCAAAACGTGAGCATCCTCGGCGAGCTCCAACTGGCTCTGGGTTCCCTGATCTACCTGATCTCCGACGCCCACCACTTTCTGTTTGCCGGGCTCTCGGGGTCGTTCAATCTGCTGCCGCTGCCGTTCGTCTCGCTGACGCCGCTGCTCGAGACGAACCTGATGGCGTTCTTCAGTCAAGCTTTTTTTATGGTCTTCCAGATCGCGGCGCCGGTCGGGATCGCGCTGTTCCTGACCAACATCGGATTGGCGCTGATGGCGCGCGTGGCGCCGCAATTGAACGTTTTCGCGGTCGGATTTCCGCTGCAGATCATGATCGGGCTCGTGATGATCATCATCTCGCTGCCGCTGTTAGAGGTGGTCCTGCCGCAGGTGTTCTCGCAGACGCCTCGCGAACTTGATTCGGTGCTTCGCGCGATGCGAGCTCCGGGGTAACGAATGGCGCGTCCCGAGCAAACAGAACAGGCCACCCCCAAACGCCAAGGGGAAGCCCGTCAAAAAGGACAGGTCGCGCGTTCGCCGGATGTAAGCGGCGCGGCGATTTTTCTTGCCATCATCATCACGCTGCACCTCACGTTCGTTCCGGTGTTTCAGTTGGCCACGCACGCGTTCGCCGTGGCGATCTTGAACGCGAACGGCCGCGAAGAAGTGAATATTCACTCGGCGTGGGGGCTGTTCGCACGCTCGTTCGCTGCCTTCGGCGGCCTGCTCGGCTTCGCGTTCGGCGCTGCGGTCGTGATCGCACTCGTCGCGAATGTACTCCAATTCGGCTTCCTGTTCGCGCCGAAGAAGCTGCAGCCGAAATTCAGCGTGCTCAATCCGTTCCCGGGCATCAAGCGCCTGTTCTTCTCGATGCAAGCCCTCGTGCAGCTCGCAAAGCAGCTGGCGAAGGTCGCCGCCGTCGTCGTGATTGTGTTCATGCAGTTGCACGACAAGGTGCCGCTGTTCTACCAGCTGGCGCACGCCTCGCCAGGCGTGCTGCTGATGACGATCGAGGGACTCTGCTACGACATCGGGATCCGGTTCGGGCTGCTGTTCTTCGTCCTGGGTATGGCCGATTTTTTCTACGAGAAGTACCGCCTGGCGCAGTCGCTCAAGATGACCAAGAACGAAGTCAAGGACGAGCACCGCCAGTCGGAAGGCAACCCCGAAGTCCGGCAAGCCGTCAAGGCGCGTCAGCGTGCGAGTGCGCGCCGGCGCATGATGGCCGCCGTGCCGCGCGCAACGGTCATCGTCACGAATCCGACCCACTTCGCCGTGGCCCTCGAATGGGACGAGATCACGATGGACGCTCCGGTGCTCGTCGCCAAGGGCGCCGACCTGATGGCGCGCCGGATCCGCGAACTCGGCCGCGAGCACAACGTGCCGATCATGGAGAACCCGCCGCTTGCGCGGGCCCTCTACGACAAGGTCGAGCTCGATTCGCCAGTGCCGCCGAACCTGTACGCCGCGGTCGCGCAGGTGATCGCGTTTATCTATAAGCTGAAAGGCACGCGAGTCTCATAGCCGTTTGGCCGAACGACGCTGCATTTCACCCGTAACGTCGACCGGACGGCGCACTGTAAGCGTCCGATCCTCCTCGACGCAGAAGCCGCCGAGCACTGCGCTCGCGGCACGCGCCAGGACTTGCTGATCCTCGACTGTTGACCGTTCGAACTCTTGGGCCGCGTGCGCAATCATCGACGCCGCGTCCGCGCTCTGTTGCGCCATTGCGGCCGCGATGGCCAGCTGAGCCTCCATCTCGGCGATCCGGGCCAGCAGCTCGGCGCGCTCCTCGGCGATGACGTCGATCCGCTGCTGTACGTCCTCGACGCGTACATGGCCGTTCTCGGCCATCGCCCAGACGGTATCTCGACGCTTGTCAGCGCGCGTGAGATCGATGCGCGCGGTGCGGATCGCACGCTGCAATAGCGCCGGCGACGCAGGGGCGAGATTGGCCTGGCGGTATCGGTCGATCAGCTCCGGTTTGGCATCGAGTTCGCGGAGCAGCGCGACGAACTGCGCCTCGATCGCCTTTGCCGGATTGAGCCGGAACTTCCCACCGTGGTTCCAGGTCGCGCGGCACGTGTAGTACCGGAACGAGCCGTCTTTCCCGGTCGATTGCCCGATGAGGCTCGTGCCGCAGTAGCACCGGAGCACCCCCGAGAGCGGCCACGGGTGCCGGCGCCGCGACGGCGCGTAGTTCTTTAGTTCGGCATTGATCTGCTGGACGCGCCGGAACGTCACCTCGTCGATGATGGTGCCGAGATACGCCCGGTTCTTGAGAAAATAGCGCACACGGTACGACGTCCAGCGTATCGGGTGCTCGCCCGATTTTGAGTACCGCACCGGCGGCGCGACCTTTTCGAGTTCTTGCGCGATACGGTGAAAGCCATGGCCGGCGAGCCGCAGATCGAACGCCATCTTCACGATCTCGGCCTGCTCGCGCACCGGCACGTCGACGCCGGCCGGACCGATCTCGAGACCGTATGCCCGTTTGTTCCCGACCGCGAGGCCGGCGGCGCGCTTGCGCTTGTAGACCGCGGTCGCCTTGTCGCGGCGATCGGCGTTGTCTTTGCGCGCGTAGTAGCCCTTGAACGACGCCATGAACTCGGCCTCGGGGGAGTTCATGAGGATCTCACCGTCGTTGCGCGTCCAGATGCGCACCCCGAGATCATTCACGATCTCGTCCTGGACGAACAATGTGTCCTGAATCTTGCCGCGCGCGAACCGGTCGGTGCGAATGACGAGTAGCCATTCGGGGCGGCTCGCCTTCGGAAGTTCGCGCAATTCAGCGATTAGCCGGCGCACGATGGGGCGCACCCCGTCCTTCGCGCTACCAACCCCTTCGCGATCATCGCCGATGACGCGCGCGAGGTCCCAGCCTTTCGCCTTGGCCGTTTCTTCAGCCCAGGCGCGCTGATGCGTGAGGGTATCGGCTTGGCCATCGGACGAGACGGCGAGCAGCGCCCATGCGGTTGTCAAAGTGCGTGATTCAGCGCAGTTGCAGCGTCGTCGAGTCCGAAGATGCGTTTCCGTAAACGGCGAGGAGATACTTGGACGGCGCCGTGTCGGCCGGCACGTCGAACACAAGCGTCCCAGTGCGCGACGTTCCGGGGTTGATGGTGTCGAGGAAGAAGCCTTTCTCGCTGCCCAAGTACATCGACGCTTCCGAGTCGGCGTCGAACTTCGCGGTGTCGCGCCGCAAATGGAAGTCCGATCCAGAAACCGTCGCCGGCGAATCCGCGACGTTTTCGACCTTGATCTTGATCAGTATGAACTCGCCGTTGGCCGTCTTCGACATGCCGTAGGTGGGATCGCCGATAGACGACGCACGGCGATCGGAAACGATCGAGTAGCGGAGTCCGCCGATGCTTCCGTCCGTGGAGACCGCGGGCGCGTTTGCCGCAGCGTCCGGGGCCTGGGCGTCGGGCGCCGCCGCCGGCGCTGAGGACTGCGCTTCAGGATAATGCGAAAGATTGTTCATGAACAACACGGCGACCGTCGCTAGCGCGAGCACGATGAATACCGTGGGCTTGTTGTTTGGGCGCCGCGCTATGGGGGGCGGCGCGCTCTGCGGCGTCTCGTCGTTTGTGCTCATCAACACTCCTCGTCGATTGCGTTGCTGACCCCGGCCACGATCGTCGCGGCGTGAACGTTCATTGCTTGCCCCGCGCGCGTTCCAGATCCCGAACTCGCTTCTCAAGAGCGGCGATCCGGTCAACGAAAACCTCGGCCGCATCCTCGCCAATCAGTCGATCAACGCTGACCCCGAGCGCCCGGGCGAGCTTCACGAGATTGTGCATCTTCGGGTTCGGGTTGGGCTCGTTTTCGAGGCGGTTGATCGTTCCTTGAGCGATGCCGGATTGGCGCGAGAGCTCCATTTCGGACCATCCTCGCGCCTCGCGGAGCGCGCGCAAGTTTTCAGCGAAGCCCATGCGGCGCTATAACACAAGCTGCCGACCGCGACCTTACCCGTGCACCGATAGCGTTGGGGTATACGTTCGCAGATAGACGGATGAACAACTGGCCGGCGCTGAGCGCTACTGAAATTCGCGTGCTTTCCTACTGCCTCAAGGCAGAGACGGCGCGCTCCGTTGTCATCGCATAGGCGCTCGGCTACAGCCCGAAATACGTGCGCCGCGTGCTCGTCGCGCTCAGAATTGCGTTCGGCGTTCACGAGACTGCCGCGCTCCTGCTGCGGGCCGATCGGTCGAAACGCAGATGGGGGCAAAAAGAACCTTGCCTCTGAACGGTTTCGTACCGAGAATAATATACACAAGGGCACGTTTGTACCCTTACCGGCCAAGGATGGGTGTTCTCGGATGGTTTTCGGTCCGTCGCCTTTAGAAGGCACGCTAGTTTCGCATGCCAACAGCCTGGCATCCCCACGCTTTCCCGCTGGACAGCATCGAACACGCGTTCGCTATAATAGGAGTCCTGGCTGGCCCGGCCGGGCGGATCGGCGGGTGTCGCCGGCATCGAGGGCGAGTGTTCGATGAAGCGTACTGGTCCCGATGTTTTGCCGCTGTTCGATCCTGTCACGATGCGTATTATCGAGCTTCGTCGGTCGATCGAGCGTCTCGAAGCTGACGTGCAAGCTCAAGAGCCTCAAGTGCCGATTTCTGAGCAAGTAGGACGTCGCGCGTCAGACCGCCGACTTGGATTTCAAGTGCTGCAAGGCGGTCGGGGGCGGCCGCCGGCGGCGTAGTCTGGACAGCGGACGGTGCGATCAGCGTGCCGTCCGCGATTGCATCCGCCCGGGCCATCTGAATCAGCGTGTCGAGTGAGAGTCCCAAGATCGGCGCGATGCTGGAAAGCACAACGGCGCCGGGGTCATTCTTTTTGTTTTCCCCGCGCTCGAGCCGAGAGATGGCGCTTTGAGACAGCCCCGCCTTTTCCGCAAGCGCATCCTGGGATATCTTCCGATCTTCCCGGACCGAACGGAGATACTCTCCGAGTCTCACCCATTTATGATTAGCCGCTAGCGAATCGTCCACTTCAAGATTCTCAGGATTACCCGAATTTGATTGACAGCCTACCCGAGTTTGGGTAGTCTTGTCTGCATGAGGTCATTTGGAGATCAACTGCGCGAGGCGATGGGTGACATGACGCAAGATCAGCTTGCGAGCCTCTCGGGCGTCCCGCAAACGAACATCTCGCGCCATCTGCGCGGCGAGACGGAACCGCGGCTGACTCACCTCGACAACTATGAGCGAGCGCTGCCCGATCTGCGGGCCATTCGCGCCCGCGATGCCGCGGAGCGGGAGTTGGATCATGCGTCATAACTCGGCCACCATACCAGCTAAGCGAACGCCGCGGGGAAAGTCCGAAATGGGCCGCCCGCATTCTCCTCAGGGCGCGCTTCAACTCTCGTTGATGGATAAGCAGATCGAGGAGCAAATTCTCGATGGCGACATCCGCGACACCGTTGCAAAGAAGCACGTCTCGATGACGCTCGGCATCGCGCTGCGCGATGCGGCAAAGATCGTCGCCGACGAGCAACTCAACGCGTTGATGGAAGAAGCCGTCGCGAAGAATCGGGATTCGATCGAAGCCTCCGTCAAACTGCACAAAGCGCTGATCGAACACATGCGCCGCATGCGCGACTTCAACGGCACGGTCGCGGCGTAACGTGCCGGAAGTCGTCAACGGCAAGATCATGCTCGGCCTTGAGGCCGTTCCGCTCGTCGATGCTCTGATCGCCGTAAACGCGCGCAACGAAGCGCGCAAGCGAGAGCGTGAGAAGCGCGAGCGCGAGCAACGCGACGATGCGGCGTTGACCGCAACGTCTCTACGCAGCGGCTAGAACCCGCTTCAATTTTCACGCACGCGGAGGCTGGCCGCGCGCGCTCAAATTCGCCAGCCCGTATCACCATTTCCGGAGATTCGAAATTGATGCACAAGGCCGCGGCCGACGATCGTTATTCGATCTCGGCGAGTTCTCACGTCTCCGCAATTAACCGCGATGCGATGCAGCGCGCGAAGTCTTTGCTCGCGCAGACCTGCGTTCATAACGCGAACGTCACGGACGATCGCGACGAGCGCGCTCACATGGCGGATGTTGCGGTTTTAGCCGGCGCTGGTGTTTCGATCCATCTCGGTCACGATAGCACGCCGATCGACGCTTGCGGGAAAGTCGCGCGTTGAACGCCATCATGCACAACGTCGCGCTCGTGCTCGTTTACGGCTGGGCGGGCAGCGTCGTGATTTGCGGCCTGATGATCGTGTGCGCGCCGACGCGGCGGCCGAGCATGGTGGAGAAGGCTGAAGCGATCGTCCGGGCATGCGCGATGCGTGAGCGGGTCGCGCGATGACGGGCGACTTCGTTACATGCTGCTCGTGCGCCGGTCGCGGCAAGTACGCCTACGGTGTCGCGGCCTGCGATACGCAAGCGTCAGCGCATCCGCAGAGCTTGCGCGACTGCATCCCGTGCGACGGCACCGGGCGGCTGCCGCAGCGTTATCCGGTGCGCGGATGACGGTGCGCGTTGTCTCGCTGTTCTCCGGGATTGGTGGATCCGATCTTGGCATGTACGCTGCGGCGCGCGAGCTGGGCGTCGACGTCGAAGTTGTCCTTGCGATCGATCACGACGCTAAAGCGGTCGAGGTCTACAACGCGAACTTGCCGCACCCGAACGCGCGCGTCGGCGATGTGAAGCAGATGATGCGCGCAGACTTGCCGCCGCACGATCTTGTCATCGGTGGGCCGCCATGCCAACCATTTTCTACGGCTGGCCGCGGGCTCGGCGTGGATGATGCCAGGAACTGCATCCCCGATTTTCTACGGCTGGCCGCGGGCTCGGCGTGGATGATGGAAAACGTCAAGCGCAACCTCGTCGATGCTCCGTACAGCGTTCATTTGGAAGCCGCCGCATTCGGCGATGTTACTACGCGCCGGCGGTGGTTCTACTCGACGCACGTCGTGCACGTCATCGAAACGCCGGGGCCGCGACGCGTTCGCGACATCCGGGAGCGCGCCGGGATCATCGGCGTCCGAAGCGGAGACGGCAATGGCGCCAAGCCGTGCCTAGACGATGGCTTTCTGCCGTCCCTTACGGGCAAGTCCAATAACAACACGCACAGCCAGGCCCTGAAGGCTCTGGCGCTGCGTGGACACGGCAACGCCGCCACAGTGCAACGCGAGCATGGATTCCTCGGGACGATCACGGCCACGTCTCACCACGGCAACGCCGCGACGCAACTCGAGTTCGTAAACGCGCGCAACGTGACGCTCCTGGAGATGCAGCGCGCGCACTCGTTTTCCGACGCCTTCGACTGGTGCGGGGCAAACGAGACTCAGCGGGGCTACATGATCGCCAACTCCTGGCCGATCGGCATGGCGACCGCCGTCTGCCGCGCGATGCTGGTCGCGATCGGCGCCGTTGAGGCCGCAGCATGACCGCGCAACAGCAAGCATGGGTCGAGGCTGGCCGAG
>JAQBPL010000064.1 GCA_028287545.1 Vulcanimicrobiota bacterium
TCCTCGAAGCGCAGATGGAGCTCGGCCGCGCGCTGAGCGAGGTCGCGGTCGGCACCGCCGGCGCCGTCGCCGGAGCGCCCGCCAGGCCGCCGCTCATCGAGCCGGAGCCCGGCGACAAGCGCTTCAGTAGCGACGCCTGGACGGCGAACCCGTACTTCGACGCGCTCAAGCAGGCGTATTTGCTCTCCAGCCGAGCGGTGCTCGACACCGTCGATCGTGCCGAGGGGCTCGATCCACAGACGCGGCAGCGGCTCAAATTCTTTACCCGTCAGTTCGTCGACGCGATGAGTCCGACCAACGTTCCCTGGCTCAACCCGGACGTGCTCGCGGCGACGCTGCAAACCGGCGGCGCGAACCTGCAGCAAGGCTTGCAGCACGTCGCCGCAGATCGCGAGGCGAACGACGGGCGGCCGGCGCTCGTCGACGCCACCGCCTTCGAAGTCGGCCGCAACGTCGCGACCACCGCCGGCAGCGTCGTCTTTCGCAACGAGCTGATCGAACTGATCCAGTATGCGCCGACCCAGTCGGAAGTGTACGCGCGGCCGCTCGTCATCGTGCCGCCGTGGATCAACAAGTTCTACGTGCTCGATCTGCAGCCGGCGAACAGCTTCGTCAAATACGCGACCGACGCCGGACGCAACACGTTCGTTCTCTCGTGGCGGAACCCGACCGCAGAGATGCGCGATTTTACCATGGCCGATTACCTGCGCCTGGGGCCGCTGACCGCCGCGCGCGTGGCAGCGGAGATCGCGGGCACCGATCAGGTCGATGCGGTCGGCTATTGCATCGGCGGAACGCTGCTTTCGATGGCGCTCGCGTACCAGGAGCGCAGCGGCACGAAGCCGATCGCGACGGCGACGTTCTTCGCCGCGCTGGTCGACTTCGCCGATCCCGGCGACGTGCAGGCGTTCATCAGCGAAGAGTCGCTGTCGTTCATGGAAGAGCGCATGAACGAACAAGGGTATCTCAGCGGGCGCGAGATGGCCGATTCGTTCAACCTGCTGCGCTCGAACGATCTCATCTGGCAGGTCGCGGTCAACCGCTATCTGCTCGGCAAGGAAGCGCCGGCGTTCGACCTGCTCTACTGGAACGCCGACGCGACGCGCATTCCCGCCGCACTGCACTCGTATTATCTGCGGCAGATGTATCTCGAGAACAACTTGGTGAAGCCGGACGTACTCGAAGCGGACGGCGTGCCGCTCGCGCTGCAGCGCATCGAAACGCCGACGTACATCGTCGCGACGGCGGAAGATCACATCGCCCCGTGGCGCTCCGTCTACCGCATGACGCAGATCTTCGCGGGCGAGGTAACCTTCCGGCTCGGCGCATCGGGACACATCGCCGGCATCATCAGCCCGCCCGGAAAGAAGAAGGCGGCGTGGTGGGGCAATGCGCCCGGAACGCCGTCGCCGCCCGATCCCGACGAATGGCTCGCCGGCGCCGAGAAACACGACGGCTCCTCATGGTGGCCGGACTGGACCGCGTGGCTCGCCGAACGCTCCCCCGACCGAGTCGTGGCCCCGGCCGCGACCGGCTCACCGGAGCACGCCGCGCTCGCGAGCGCACCGGGAACATACGTACTCGCTCGTTGAACGATGAGGTCCGGACCTTCGGGTGGTGATGAAGGCCGGATGAAAAGAACGCTACGTTGCCGGCTCGGCAGTCGAGCGGCGAAATTCCCGGCGCTTTCCAAGCGTTGGGGGATCACCACCGATCCGCGAGGATTTCATGCATTCATCAGTTGTGCATCGGCGGTCCGTGCTGCTCGCCACGGCCGTCGCGCTCGTGCTTCCTTTCGTGGTCCCCAACCTCGCGCTCGCCCAGGCCGATGACGGCGCGGGCGTCGGCGTGGCGCGGATCAGCCTGATTGCCGGTTCCGTCGCGGTGCAGCGCGGCGACGCCGCCACCCCCTCGGCCGCGGTCATCAACGCGCCGGTGCTGGGCGGTGACTACCTGACCACGGGCGACGATTCGCGCGCCGAAGTCCAGATGGACGGCAGCACGATCGTTCGGCTCGGCTCGAACGTCCAGATGCGGTTCACCCGCCTCGGCGGCGACGCGCGGGCGATTCAGGTTGCGGAAGGCACCGTCGAGCTGCGGCTGACGCGCGGTACCGACGGCCGCGCGGACATCGACACGCCGTCGATCACCGTTCGGCCGCGCTTGAGCGGCAGCTATCGGGTCAGCGTCACCGGCGACGGCCGCACGCTGGTTACCGTCCGTTCCGGCGACGCCGTGATCGTGACGCCGCAGGGCGATCGAGCGCTGAGCGTCGGGAGCACGCTCGTCGCGCAAGGTCCGGCGTCGAATCCGTCGATCACCTCCCAGGCTGTGGTCGCACTGGACGACTTCGACCGCTTCAACGAAGACCGCGACGCGCGCAACGAGCGCGCGCTGGCCGACGAGCAGTACGTCAGCCGCGACATCGCCGGCGCGGACGACCTCCCCTCGTACGGACGCTGGGCCCCCGATAGCACCTACGGCCAAGTGTGGGTTCCGTCGAACGTCGCCCCCGACTGGGCGCCGTATCGCGACGGCCGCTGGGTTTGGGAAGACGGCTTCGGCTGGACCTGGATCGGCTACGAGCCGTGGGGCTGGGCGCCGTATCATTACGGCGCGTGGTATCGCAGCCCGGTGTACGGCTGGTGCTGGTACCCGCCGCCCCATCGGAGATACGTTTCGTGGCGTCCCGGAGTGGTTGCGTTCTTCTCGTTCGGCGGCGGCAGCATCGGGTGGGTGCCGCTCGCGCCGTACGAGCCCTGGCATCCGTGGTGGGGCCGCGATTGGCACGGCAGCCCGACCATCGTGAACAACACGACGATCGTGAACAACTTCTCCGGTAACGAAGACGTCATCCGGCGCACGTACAAGAACGCGCAATACGGCGTGACGACCGTCCCCGGGAAGCGCTTTCTCCTGGGCCGCTTCGAACGGCCCACCGTGATGAAGCCGTCGGAACTGCGGAACGTCCAGATCGTCCGCGGCGCGCTGCCGATCGTGCCGACCGCGCAGAACCTGCGCTACAGCGATCGTCCCGTCGCGCCGCGCCTAGCGCCTCACCCTGCTTTTGTGCAGGGCGCGTTCGCGGGTGAGGCTGCGCCGGTGCGCCGCATCCCCTTCGATCAGCAGCGCACCGCGGTCGACGCGGCGACGAACGCCACGGCGACGCCGCAGACGACGCACGTGCGGCGCACGCTGCAGAGCGACACGCATCCCGCCGGCGATCCCTGGTCGCGTTTCGGCGCGAACCGCGGCGTGGGCGCGATGCGTTCGACCGGCGGCGGCACGGTGACGACGCAAACCCAGACGCAGCTGCAGACGCAAGCCCAACCGCAGACGCAGAGTCCGCACGTCGACCGCTCCGCCGGAGCGGGCGCTTCAACCGGCGCGTGGAGCCGCTTCGACGGTGCCGACGCCGGCGCGCGGCGCCGCCCCGAATCGCAGCCCCGCGCGTCCGATACGGCGCCGCGAGTGTACCGCGGGGCGGACGCGCCTTCGCGCGTCGCGCCGCAGCAGCCGCATTCGTCCGGCGAAGCGTCGCGCCAAACGACGTCTCGTCCGCCTCACCGCGAGAGCGAGACGCGGCAGCACTAGCAGGTGCGGGTGCGCGCGCTACGGGATCGCGCGCACCACGCCGCCGTCGACGCGCAGGGCCGCGCCGGTCGTCGCCGACGCGGCCGGCGAGCACACGTAGACGACCATGTTCGCGACCTCTTCGGGCGTGATGAAGCGGCGCAGCAG
>JAQBPL010000068.1 GCA_028287545.1 Vulcanimicrobiota bacterium
CGTCCGAAGCGCGCGCGGATATCGGCGCCGTCATTGTTGCCGGCGACCGCGTCGAAGGGTGCAATCGCCTCGAACAGCGGCACCGCCAGCATGTCAGTCAGGTCGCCGAGATGCAGGATGCGCTCGACGCCCGCGTGCACTAACCCGCGCTCGAGCGCGCGCGGCAGTGCGCGCCCGAAGCGCGGGAAGTGCGTGTCGCTGACGACGCCGATCCGGATCACGCCGCTATTGTGCCCGCAAGCGCCGATCGACACACCCGAACGACCCGACCGCGGCCTTATCGTGAAGGCCTTTCGTCCCACGACGCGCTCGACGGCGCACGATATTATCGTGAAATCATGCGCTTTCGAAAGGCGCAGCCAAGCATACGCAGCACACTCGCTGCCCAAGGGGTTCCATGACCGATCCCGTTGCGATCTCCACACTTCCTCCCGATTCGACGCCGCATCGACAGCCTCTGGACATCACGATTGGAACGTTCAACCACGCGTCGGACGACGAAAACAGCACTCGCGCGAGCCTCGGCGACCTCCTTGCCCGGTCGCCGATTCCGGCGAACGAGGTCCTTTCAAACCTCGGCCTCTATCTCAACCGTCCGACCGTATCGCGAATGTTGTTCATGCACGAACTCTACCAGCGCATCATCGGCGTGCACGGCATCATCATCGAGTTCGGCGTGCGTTGGGGGCGCAATCTAGCGCTATTCGAGGCACTTCGCGGCATCTACGAGCCGTACAACCACACGCGGAAAATCGTCGGCTTCGATACGTTCGCCGGATTCCCGTCGATCCATCAGAACGATCGCGCAACGGGTGACGGACTCGTCGCGCCGGGCGGATATGCCGTTACCGAGGGTTACGAAGCGTACTTACACGATGTTTTGGAATGCCACGAACGCGAGAGCCCTATCTCGCATATGAGAAAATTCGAGCTCGTCAAGGGCGACGCATGCGAAGAGATCGAGAAGTATCTTGCGGACCATCCCGAGACGCTCGTTGCGCTCGCCTATTTCGACATGGACCTCTATGAGCCGACGAAGCGCTGCCTGAGCGCGATCAAGGATCGTATCGCGGGCGGCGCGATCATCGGCTTCGACGAGCTCAACCATCGCGATTTCCCCGGTGAGACGATAGCGTTCAAAGAAGTCTTGGGCGCCGGCCGGTTCAAACTCCACCGCTCGCCGATGAATCCGACCTCGTCGTACATCGTCTTCGGCGGGGAGTAACGCCGCCCGACCGACGCCCGGCGGCCGTCACGCGACGGCCGGTTCCTCGTCGAGCGCGGCACCGAGAGCCGCGAACGCCGAGGCGAGCGCGTAGACGGCCGCGGCCACGCTGCGGCGCAGGCGGAAGCGGCGGGCTGATGCGAAGTCGCGCGCTACCGCACGCTGGCGTTCGAGAACCAGCACCGCGAGCAACGCTGGTGAATAGGACACAAAAAAACCTCCGGAAGACGGAGGCTTGCGCAGAACGGACCCGACGTAACGTATCGAGTCAGCCTATCGCGGCCTCCGAGAGTGTGACGAACCAACGCGAACCGAGAATGGTTCGCATGCCGGAAATGCCCGTGGGCAGGTGTGCAAGTCGATTCAAAGCGCTCTCCTTTCTATGCACGCAATGCGCGCGTTCGCGCCGTGCAGACACCGAGGTTACCATGCCCTCACGTGCGCCGTCAACAGCGTGCGCGAACGGCGCTGGACCGCGCACGTCACAAGCGTATCCGGGGGCCGTCACGGCGTAGTGCGCCCGCAACGAAGCTGACACGCTCGCGGAGATCGATACGGAACAAGGTCGTCGGTCCTTCCCGCCTAAGGTCATTTCTTCGTGGGTAATTTGCTGCTCTCCGACGTGGCGCGATCGTTCGGCGACGTTGCCGCCGTGCGCGACGTCTCGTTCGAAGTCCCGTCGGGGACCACGCTCGGCCTCTTAGGGCCCAACGGCGCCGGCAAGACGACGACGATGCGAATGATCCTCGGAATCCTCGTCCCCGACCGCGGCACGGTCGCGTGGAACGGCGCGCCGGTCGATCTCGCCACGCGGCGGCGCTTCGGCTACCTGCCGGAAGAGCGTGGGCTCTACGGCAAGCTGAAGGTGCGCGAACAGATCGCGTACTTCGGCCGGCTGCACGGCGTGCCGCCGCCGCTGGACCGCAAGCGAGCTGACGCCTGGATCGAGCGCTTGGATCTGGGCGAGTATGCGAATCGGCCCTGCGGCGAGCTTTCCAAGGGAAACCAGCAAAAGGTGCAGATTGCGTGCGCCGCGCTGCACGAGCCCGAACTGCTCGTCCTCGACGAACCGTTCTCGGGACTCGATCCGATCAACGCCGAGACGCTGCTCGGAGTGCTGCGCGACCTGAAGACGGCCGGCACGACGCTGATCCTCTCGTCGCATCAGATGTGGCAGATCGAGGATCTGTGCGAGCGGTTTTGCATCATCGCCGACGGTAAGGTGCGCGTCACCGGGACGCTGAACGAACTGCGCGCCGCGTGGCCGACGCGCGTCCTCGAGGTCGAGCCGCCCTCGACCGCACTGCGCGGCGTACTCGATGCCGAGCCGCAGGCGCGCGCGCTGCCGGCCGTCGATCGTCCGGTGCTCGCGTACGAGGTGCCGGCCGATTACGACGTAGCGGGGATGCTGCGGCGCCTCGTCGCAGCCGGCGACGTGACCCGCTTCGAGCGCGTCGAACCGCGCCTGACCGACCTCTACCTGCGCGCGATCGGAGCGGAAGCGTGAACACTATCGGCGTCGTCTTCAGCGCCGAATTCGAACGGCGTATTCGCTCGCGCGCGTTCATCATCGGCACCTTCATCGGGGCGGTCGCGATCGCCGGGCTCGCATTTCTGCCCGAGATGCTCGGCAGCTTCGCGAGCTCGACGAAAACGATCGTGCTGGTCGGCGATCCCGCGTTGACGTCGGCCGCCGCGAAACTGCTCAAGCGCGACTTCACGATCGCCGCTACGGCGCCGCGCCTCACGCAGACGCCGACGCTCGCCTACTTGGACGCGCACGGGAAAGCGTCGGCCGTCGCGGTGCTCGAACGGCGCGGCGACTCTTTGAGCGTCGTCACCTACACGCGCGATCCCGGCGGCCTGCGCTCGACGTTCGTCACGGACCTCGCGCCGCTCCAAATCGGTCTGGCTACCGGGACGCCGCCGACCGAAATCGCGGCGCACACGAAGATCGCGGTCGAGGAGCACGACGTCAGCGGCCGCTTCGCCGACGCGTCACAGGCCGTGGCGGCGAAGGGCATCGGACTGGCCTTCGTCGTGCTGCTCTACCTTGCGATCCTGCTCAACGCGCAATCGATCATCATGGCGGTCGCCGAAGAGAAAACCAGCCGCATCGCCGAGCTGCTGGTCGCGACGCTCGATCCCGCCCAGCTGCTCTTCGCGAAGATCCTCGCCGCGACGGCGACCAGCTTCGTCCAGCTCGCGGTGTGGATCGGGACGTCGCTCGTCG
>JAQBPL010000127.1 GCA_028287545.1 Vulcanimicrobiota bacterium
GTGCCGCCACCCGGCGTCGCGATGAACCAGCGCGCCGTCGTTCGCTCTTCGTTGCCGTATCTGTCGGCCGGCGTCAGTCCTCTCACCGGCGCCTCAGCCGTCGCGCTCGATCCATTTCCCCGTGACCAGCCCGGCGACGTGCCGCAGGCGCAGACCGTACTCGCCGGCTACCGCAACGGGATCGCGTTCGCGGTCGCCTGGCGCGCCGGGGACGTCGAGCGGGCGAGTTGGACCCCGTATCTGAGCACGGGCACCGTGGCGCTGACGCTGGCGCCCGGCTGGCGGCGCGTCACGTACTCCGCCGTCGAGGTGGCCGACCTCGCCGCAGCCCAAGCGTTCGCCGAAGCGGAGCGGGCCTGGGTGGCCGCGAATCCGGCGACGGGCCCTACGAGTCCGACCGGCCGTTAGGGGAAGTGGCGAAATGGTATACGCAGTCGCCTCAAAAGCGACCGAGTGTGAGCTCATGTGGGTTCGAGTCCCACCTTCCCCACCAGCCGGCCCTACCAGCAAGCGTGGGATTCGCGGGGCGCGTCGAAGACGTCTGAGCCGATGACCGACATCTCCGCGTTTCAAAACGAGTCGTATCGCATCGATCAGCAGATCTGGGATACGATCGCCCTCGGCCCCGGTGAGCGCGCGCTCTTCGTCGGCCTCGCAAACGACGGCGCGTGGATCAAGCGCGCGGTCGAGATCGGCGTCGACGCCACCGTGGTGGGCGACGACGCCACGATCCTGCGCATCGAAGCGCTCGGGGCGACGGCGATCCGCGGCAGCGCGACGATGGTGCCGGCGTCCGAAAACGCCTACGACGTCGCGGTCGCGATGCACTATCTGCACGAGATCGATCCGGGCTTTCACGCGCACGTCGTCTCCGAATTGGCACGCGTCGCGCGGCGCGTGGTCATCGTCGAGCCCTCGCCCCCGGCCGATCCGCTCGGCAAACGGATCGCGGCGCTGTACGGCCGCGCGAAGCGCGAGGCCGGGCAATTCGAGACGTACCAGACGATCGACTACTGGCGCAAGCTGCTCTCGATCGTGAAAGCCGACGTCTGGCAGCAGCTGATCACCTTCACCCGCGTCCCGGCCAAGGCCGCGGTGAACGAGACGATCGCGCTGATCCTCGACGCGCTCGCGATCGAGGAGATGCCCGAGCGCTACCTCGACGAGCTGCGCGCGCTCGCCGCCCGATCGGACGCGCAGTTGCTGCCGCTCTCGCGCATCGTCCTGGTCGGCACCGCGGCGGGCGAACCGCTGCCGACATCCAGCGCCGAACCGTTCCGCCCAGAACACAAGCCGCCGGCTCGCGCCGGCACGCCGGCACCCTTGCCGGCCGTCACGGCGAGCGCGCCACAGCAGCAGTTGCCGCCCGCGGCGCCGCCATACCAGCCTGCGCCGCAAGCGGCGCCGGCCTGGACTCCGGTCGGTTTCGGCTTCGGCAGTGAGCCGGAAGCGCCGGAGTTACCTCCGCCACCCCCGCCGCCGGAGGCCGCTGCCATCCCAGCGGAACTGCTCGGCCCCGCACGGACCATCACCCTCACTCCGCAGCCTCCGAGTCCCACGCCGCCGGCCGGTCAGCCGGGAGCCGCTCCGGCGGTGCCGTTCGGCACGCCGTTCGCGTTGCCGGACGCCGACGCCGACCCGCCGTTCGGCGGGATGCCGCCCGCGGAGGGGCGCACCGGTTTCGGCTGGTCGTGGGAACCGCCGGACGACCCGGTCGTCTAGCAGGTTGCGCTAGGGCGAGAACTCGCGCAGGTTCTGGACTTCGATCCCGATCCGCACGACGGCGTTGGTCACGTCGGGCGGAATCGGTCCCTGGCGGATCGTCGCCACCGCGGTCTTGGCGCGCCCCAGGAGCGGGTCGATGTCGGCGATTGCGTGCTGCAGCCGTTCCGCATCCTGCCCGGCGCGCTGCAGTGCAGCGACCAGCGGGAGTTCCGCGTAGGTGTCGACCCGCCGCTTGATGCGCGAGACTTCACGCACGGCGCGCGCCGCCTGCAGTCCCGCGAGAACCAGCACCGCCACGAACGCGACGAGAGCGATCCACAGGACGACGGCGGCGGCGGACATCGTTTAGGCCGCGGTCTCGCTCTTCTTGGGCGAAGAATCGCTCGCGGGTGCGGCCGCGGCCGGCGCAGTCGACGCGGGCGTCGACGCCGCTGCGGCGGGCGCCGAGTCGGACGACTTGCTCGGCGAGGCGCTGTCCGCTTTGCGCGAGTCGGTGATGTAGAAGCCCGAACCCTTGAAGGCGATCGCGGCGGGCGTGAAGACGCGCGCGAGCTCGCCGCCGCACGACGGACACACCCCTTCGTGGACTTCACGCGAGCCGTGACGGACTTCGGTCGTCGTTCGGCAAGTGCGGCATTGGTAATCGTAGAGCGGCAAGTCGGTCTCCGGGAAAAAACTCTCTGACGTCCTACCTTACCCGAACCTGGCAGAGTACGTCAACGAGTGCTAGAAGTCGACCAGCAGGGCGTCGGGCTCGCGGTCGTACTCGCAGAGCCCCTTGAAGTGGATCAGGGCGTCGCTGAGGGCGGCGTCGAGCTTGCGGCGGCGGGTCAACCGGTCGATGATCTTGCCGAGAAAGCCGCCGTACGTCGGGTAGTCGACCCGCACGACGAGTCGCGAGCGCTCGGACTTCTGCTCGACCCGAATATCGATCCGGCGGCGCACCGAGAACGCGCCGACGAGCGAAAGCTGGTGTCCTGGGATGAAGCGATCGACCTCGAAGAGCTGTTCGTCGTCGCCGGGGACGTTCGAGCGAATCGCGACCTCGGACCCTTGCCCGAGCGGCGCGTTGGGATCCGCGCGCCGTGCGCTGCGGATGAAGGACAACCAGACCGGCCACTTCTCGACTTCGCACGCGAGGTCGAAGGCGGTACGCGCAGGGGACGCGATGTCTTGGCTGCGGTGGAGCGCCCGCGGTGACGGCCGGTCCACAGACGCGGACAACAAGGCCATGACTCGAGCGCTTCGCCGCCGTATAGCGGACGGACCTCCCTCTGACCACAATATGTTGTGCACCGTCTCCACAGACCTACTAGGCATTGTGGACGGCCCACCGGTCGGTCCGCTCCGGAGCTACGGCAGGGCGACGCTTCCGTCGCCGACACCCCGGGCGAACGCGACGAGCGTCGCGATCCCGGTCGGGATCGCGTCCTCGTCCAACCGGAACTGCGGGCTGTGCCCCGAGTGGATCGAGCCGACGGTCTCGTTGTAGATGCCCAGGCGCACCATTACGCCCGGCGCGCGCTGCGCGAAATAGGCGAAATCCTCGCCGCCCATCGTCGGCGCCGGACGTTCGACCGGAATGCCGCCGAGCGCGCGCATGTGCGCGGCGAACGACTCCGTCAGCACGCCGTCGTTGACAACCGGCGGATAGCCGTAGAGCACGTCGAGTTCGGCGCGCGCGCCGTATGCGGCGGCGACGCCGTCGATGATGCGGCGCAGCTTCTCCTCCGCGGTCGCGCGGACCGCGGGATCGTGCGTGCGCACCGTTCCGGTCATGAAGACGCGGTCGGCGATGACGTTGTTGCGATACCCGCCTTCGATCGTCCCGATCGTCACGACGATCGACGCGAGCGGATCCGTTTCGCGCGCGGCGATGTTCTGCAGCGCGAGAATCGCGGCGGCAGCGCACGGAATGACGTCGATCGCCTTGTGCGGATACGCACCGTGTCCGCCTTTGCCGCGCAACGTGATATGGATTTCGTCGGCGGCCGCGTTCACAGGCCCCGGCGTGATCCCGATCGTCCCCGTTGCGAGGCGCGGGTCGACGTGGAGCATCGTCACCGCTTCGACCTTCGGGTTTTCGAGCGCACCCGCTTCGATCATCGGCAGCGCGCCGCCGGGCCCTTCTTCTGCCGGCTGAAACAGCAGCACCGCGGTGCCGTGCAACGTCTCGCGCGACTCCTGCAGCAGGCGCGCCGCGCCGAGCAGCATCGCCGTGTGCGCGTCGTGCCCGCAGGCGTGCATCTTCCCGGAGATCTCGGAGGTGCACGGCTCGCCGGAATCCTCGAGGATCGGCAGCGCGTCCATGTCGGCGCGCAGTCCGCTCACGTGCCCCGGCAGCGCACCGCGCACGATCGCGACGACGCCGGTTCCGGCGACGCGGCGGTGCTCGACGCCGAGCGCGTCCAGCTCCCGCTCGACGATCGACTGCGTGTTGTGCTCTTCAAAGCCGAGCTCGGGATGGCGATGGATCTCGCGGCGAATCGCGATCGCCCGTTCGGCGATCTCGTCGGTCAACGTGCTGCTCACAGAGCGCACCTTACTCCGCGAAGCCGATGGACCCTGGACGGAGCATACGGCCCAGCGGGTGCTTGGTTCGTTCAGCTGGAATGGCGGCCTACATGTACCGTATCGGCACGTTCGGCTTGAGGCTCGCCTTTGCGGTCATGGCGAGCGCTGTCCTCGCGGCATGCGATACGCATAATGCAACCGTACCGAGCGTCGTCCCGCCGTCGCTCGACGGCTATACGAAGATCCCCATCCCGGTGAACGGCGGGGTCGTCGCGCTGCCGGACGGGGGCGGCATGCCCGAGCACCTCACGTTTGCTTCCGGCAATCCAGCCGGCGCCTCCATCTTCGTGCGGCCGGTGACCTTCGGACAGGTTGTCGGGACCTCGTCGGATGCACGCCGGCCCCGCGCCACGTTCGTGACCTGCCCGGCGGTTATCGGCATCGAGTTTCAGGTCTCATCGCAGATGGGCCTCAATCAATTGACCGGCTACGATTTTGCGCCGCTCGCAGCCTATACCGCGGCGTTGAAAGACGGCACGTTCGCGCTCCGCGTGTTGCAGTGGGACGCTTCAGGAACACCGTCGTGCGACACAGTTGCGTGGCTAACGCAGATCGGGTCCGCGAGCGGAACTGGTACAAACGCCGGCGGCAATGTAACGGCTTTTTCAATCAACGCCCCGTCCGGTGTCGGGATGTTTCCCGGCAACGTATACTTGTTGATCGTAACCTTCACACCAAACGTGGCGGCGTCGCCGTCCCCTTCGCCCATGGCGAGCGCGAGCCCGAGCGCCGCACCGTCAACGACGCCGAGCCCTAGACCCGGAGCGACCGCGACGGCCAGTCCAACGCCTGTGCCGGGCTCAACGGCAACTCCGCCGCCGACTGCGACGCCGGCTGCGACGCCGATAACCACATCGACGCCGACCCCGACGGCGACGCCGACCGCAACGCCGACGCCGACACCTACGCCTACGCCTACGCCTACGCCTACGCCTACACCCACGGGTACACCGACACCGATCCCGGCGAAAACGCCCGCCGCCACCGGAGTCCTGGGCCTCGCGAACGGCTCCGGTAACGTGTTCCCCGGCTCTCCCCCGACCAACGTCGGCGGCCTCTCTCCATCACTCTTTTACAATGGGTCCGTCACGCTCGCTCACTCCGCGCTGACGGAAAGTGCGCCATACGCCGAGTGGTTGACGGCGCCCCCGTCGGTGTGCCTCTTCGGCGGCGGTACGTTCGACTACGCGCTCGAGGTGACGTATCCGACGGGTCTGACATTCACACCGAGCGGCTCCAATGGGTTTATGGAGCTGATGCTGACGATCGACCGCACGATCGATCATCACGCCGCGCTGTTCGTCGAAGGCTCGTGCACGAACCTGACGGGCGTCGTCGACATTCCACCCGGATCAACTCAGTTCGACTTCACCGGCGCGGGATCGGTGACCGTGCCCGACGCCGCGACGTACATCATCGAGGTCGTCCACTAGCCGCCGGTTCGCGACCGAGGTTAGACGCGCTGCTCGAGCGCTCTGATTGCGTCGGGCGGGCCGGCGGCGACGAGTTCGTCGCCGCCGAGCAGCGACGTCGCCGGAGCGGGCCGGAAGATCATCGTTCCGGCGCGCTTGATCGCGAGCACGATCGCTTCGTCGGCCTCGGGGACCAGGTCGCCGAGCGTGCGGCCGGCCCACGACGAGTCGGCCGGGATGGTGAGATCTTCGAGCAGCAGCTGCCCGTTGCTCGCCGAGAGGATCGTGTCGACGAACTCGACCGCGGTCGGCCGCATCGCCAAGCTCGCCAGCCGGCGTCCTCCGATCTCGTACGGTGAGACGACGCGGTTGGCGCCGGCCAAGCGCAATTTCGGTTCCGCATCGGCGCGGTTCGCGCGCGCCACGATGAACAAGTCGGGTTTGAGCACGCGCGCTGAGAGCGTCACGTAGAGGTTGTCCGCATCGTTGTCGACCGCGGTGACCAGGCCGCGCGCGCGTTCGACGCCGGCGGCTTTGAGCGTCTCGACGTCGGCGGCGTTGCCGTGCACGACCGTTGCGCCTTCGGCGACCGCCTGCACCAGCGACTCGTCGTCGCTGTCGACGACGACGAATGGAATGCCCTCGTCGGTGAACTCGTGCGCGATCGCGCGGCCGACGCGGCCGAAGCCGCACAGGATCAAGTGATCGTGCATCCTACCAACCCGCCGGCGCATGCGCTGCCGGTCGAAGACTTGCCCCAGCTGACCTTCGATGACGTACGCCATGAGCGCGAGCAGCGTGTACGTCAGCACCCCGAAGCCGACCGCGACGACGGCGATCGTCCACCACTTCCCCGCCACGTCGAGCGGACGCGCCTCGCCGCCGCCCACCGTCGTGATCGTCGTGACCGTCATGTAGAAAGCCTCGAACCACGTCCAATGCTCGAGCGTCACAAAGCCGGCCGTCCCGCCGAACACGACGGCGATCAAGAGGACGGCGGCGATCTGCAGCTGGCGCGGAACGACGACACGCGCGTTCATACACGGTCCGGCCCTTCGCGAGAATACGGCAACGGCCCGCCGTGAGGCGGGCCGTCTGCGGTTCGGGGCCGGTGGCGCCTCAGCTGCGGTAGCGCAGGAACGCCGGGACCTCGATGTCGTCCATGTTCACCGGCGAGACCTTGTCGAACTCGATCGGCTGGCCCAGCGACGCCGCGGTCGTCATCGAGCGATGCGGGCGCGGGCCGAAGCCGGCTGCCAGCACCGTGACGCGCACCTTGCCCGTCATCTCCGGGTCGATCGATGCGCCGAAGATGATCTGCGCCTCACTGTCGACGGCGCGCGAGATCATCTCGGCCGCCTCGTTCACTTCGTACATCGAGAGATCGGGGCCGCCGGTGATGTTGAAGATCACGCCGCGCGCGCCTTCGATCGTCGTCTCGAGCAGCGGCGATGCGATCGCCTTCTGTGCGGCGTCAGCCGCGCGATGCTCGCCCGAGCCTTCGCCGATGCCCATCATCGCCGAGCCCGCGTCGGTCATGATCGTCTTCACGTCGGCGAAGTCGAGGTTGATCAGTCCCGGCTGCGTGATCAGATCGCTGATCCCCTGAATCCCTTGGCGCAGCACGTCGTCGGCGTACACGAACGCTTCGTTGAGGGGCGTGCGCTTCTCGATGATCTGCAGGATCCGTTCGTTCGGGATCGTGATGAGCGTGTCGACCTTCGCTTCGAGGTCGGCGATCCCGCGTTCGGCGGCCTGCATGCGCTTGCGGTCTTCGAACGCGAACGGCTT
>JAQBPL010000138.1 GCA_028287545.1 Vulcanimicrobiota bacterium
CGCCGCCCAGCGCCTGCACGCGTTTACCGGCGGCGGCCGCCCGCGTGTAGACGTGCTGCGCGATCGGCGTCGAGCCGACGAAACTGACCGCGTCGATCCCCGGATGGTCGAGGATCGCGTTCACCGCGTCTTTGTCGCCGTTGACGACGTTGAAGACGCCCGGCGGCAGACCGGCCTCGGTCAACAGGCGCGCGCTTTCGAGCGCGAGCGAAGGATCTTTCTCGCTCGGCTTCATGATGAACGCGTTGCCGCACGCGATGGCGATCGGATACATCCACATCGGGACCATCGCGGGGAAGTTGAACGGCGAGATCCCGGCGCACACGCCGAGCGGCTGACGGACGGCCTTCACGTCGATGCCGGCGCCGACGTTCTCGCTGAACTCGCCCTTGAGCAATTGCGGAATCCCGCAGGCGAACTCGACGACTTCCAGGCCGCGCTGCACTTCGCCGCGCGCGTCGTCGAGCGTCTTGCCGTGCTCGCGGGTGATCGTGAGCGCGAGGCGATCGGTGTGCGCGCGGAGCAGCTCGCGGTACGCGAACAGCACCGCGGCCCGGCGCGCCGGCGGCGTCTGCGACCACCCGGCGAACGCCCGCCGCGCGACGGATACGGCATTGTCCAGCTCGGCGGGCGATGAGAAGGCGACCCGCGCCTGCACCTCGCCCGTGGCGGGCTCATACACGTCCCCGAACCGCCCCGATCCGCCCGGGACCTCCGCCCCGTCGACGTAATGCCCAAGCTCACGTATCGCGATCTGCATGAGAGACTATCCGACCGCGACGCGCAACTTCCTCGCCCCGAACCGATCGGGCGCCCGATCGCCGGGTCGCCGGTGTTTCGGTCGGACGGCGGATCTTTTGCATGTTCGCTCGCCACGGTATACCGGGCCGGCGGCGGGTAAACGACCCAGAACAATGGACGTCGAGATCACGCTGCAGATCAACGGGGCGCCGCGTCGGCTTTTGGTCGACACCCGCACAACGCTGCTCGATGCGCTGCGCGAGCGGCTCGGGATGACGGGTGCGAAAAAAGGCTGCGATCACGGCCAGTGCGGAGCGTGTACGGTCCTGATCGACGGCCGGCGCGCGAACAGCTGTTTGGCGCTCGCGATCGCGCACCAGGACGCGCAGATTACGACGATCGAGGGTCTGGGGACCAACGGGACGCTGCACCCGCTGCAGGCGGCGTTCGTCGCGCACGACGGGTTCCAGTGCGGCTACTGTACGCCCGGTCAGATCTGCTCGGCGGTCGGGATGCTTGATGAAGCCGAACGGGGCTGGCCGAGCGTGGTGACCGCGGATCTCGCCGCGGAACGGATCACGCTCGACGACGACGAGATCCGCGAGCGGATGAGCGGCAATCTCTGCCGCTGCGCCGCGTACGCCAACATCGTCCCGGCGATCGCCGAGGTTGCACGCCGATGATCCCGTTTCGCTACGAGCGTGCGCAGGACGCGGGCTCGGCGATAGCTGCGCTCGCCGGCGCTCCCTCCGCCGCGTTTCTCGGCGGCGGGACGAACCTGGTCGACCTGATGAAGCTCGGCGTCGCGAGGCCCGACCTGCTGGTCGACGTCGCGCGTCTTCCGTACGACCGCATTGAGGTGCTCCCGGACGGGGGCGTGCGAATCGGCGCAGCGGTGCGCAACAGCGACCTCGCCGCCGACCGTACGATCCGCACCCGCTATCCCGTGCTCGCGCAAGCGCTCCTCTCAGGGGCGTCGGGCCAGCTGCGCAACCTCGCCACGACGGGCGGCAATCTGCTGCAGCGCACGCGCTGCGTGTACTTCCAGGACACCTCGAAACCGTGCAACAAACGCGTGCCGGGCAGCGGCTGTCCCGCGCGCGAGGGGTATCATCGCGGCCTCGCGATCCTCGGCGCTTCGGAATCGTGCATCGCGACGCACCCCTCCGACATGGCGGTCGCGCTGGCCGCGCTCGACGCGGTCGTGCAGGTGCAAGGATCGCAAGGGAAACGCGCGATCGCGCTGCGCGACTTCCACCGGCTTCCCGGCGAGGAGCCGCAGCGCGACACGGTTCTCGCGCACGGTGAGCTGATCACCGCGATCGATCTGCCGCCGCTCGCGTTCGCCGCGCGTTCGGCGTACCGTAAGGTGCGCGACCGCAGGTCGTACGCCTTTGCACTCGTCTCGGTCGCCGCGGCGCTCGACCTCGCCGACGGCGTCGTGCGCGACGTCCGGATCGCGTTGGGCGGCGTCGCGCACAAACCGTGGCGCGCCGTGCGCGCCGAAGAGGCGTTGCGCGGCAAGCCGGCGACCCAGGAAGCATTCCGCCGCGCCGCGGAGGCCGAGCTCGCGCAGGCACAGCCCCTCGAGCAGAACGCGTTCAAGGTGCCGCTGGCGCGCAACACGATCGTGCGCACGCTCCTCGACCTTGCGGAGCGGGGGCGATGATCGCCGCGCGCGCGATCGGCGCGCCGCTCGACCGGATCGACGGCCCGCTCAAAGTGACCGGCGCCGCGAAGTACGCCGCCGAGTACCCGGTCAAGGATGTCGCACACGTCTTCCTCGTCCAGAGCACGATCGCGAAGGGTCGCGTCACGTCGATCGACGCGTCGAGGGCACGCGCGCTCGCGGGCGTCGTAGAGGTGCTGACGCACGAGACGGCGCCGCGCATCGCAGAGTGCGACGACGCGGCACTGCGCGTGCTGCAGTCCGACGCGGTCGCGTACCACGGCCAGATCGTCGCAGCGATCGTCGCGGAGACGCCGGAGGTCGCGCGCCAGGCGGTCGGCCTGGTCGCCGTGACGTACGAGGAGCAGCCGCACCACGTCGAGCTGCGCGCCGACGACCCGAACCTCTACAAGCCGGAAAAGGTCAACGCGGGCTTCGCGACCGACACGCTGACCGGCGATCCCGACGCAGCGCTGGCCGCGGCAGCGGTCACCCACGACGCGACCTATACGACTCCGCACTACCACAACAACCCGCTCGAGCCGCACGCGACGATCGCGGCGTGGAGCGACGACGGCGTCACCCTGCACGACGCGAACCAAGGCCCGCACCCGATTCGCGACGACGTCGCGAAGGCGTTCGGTCTGGATCCCGAGCGCGTGCGCGTCATCGCACCGTACGTCGGCGGCGGGTTCGGTTCGAAGTTCTTTACGCATCCGCACGTCATCCTCACGGTCATGGCCGCGAAGGTCGCGGGGCGGCCGGTGAAGCTGGCGCTGACCCGCCAGCAGATGTTCTCGCTGGTCGGCTACCGCACGCCGACGATCCAGCGGCTGCGGCTCGGCGCCGGCCGCGATGGCGTGCTGACCGCGGTCGTGCACGAAGTAGTCGAGCAGACCTCGACGATCGAAGAGTTCGCAGAACAGACCGCCGTCGCGACGCGGATGATGTACGCCGCGCCGAACCGGCGCACGTCGCACCGCCTCGCCCGGCTGGACATGCCGACGCCGTCGATCATGCGCGGGCCCGGCGAAACGCCCGGAATGTTCGCGCTCGAGTCGGCAATGGACGAGATGGCGCTGAAGTGCAACCTCGACCCGGTTGAGTTCCGCATCCGCAATGAACCGCAGACCGATCCCGACACGGGCTTGCCGTTCAGCAGCCGCGGTTTGGTTGCGTGCCTGCGCGAGGGCGCGCGGCGCTTCGGCTGGGAAGAACGCGATCCGTATCAGCGCGTCGAGCGCCACGGCCGCTGGTACGTCGGGACCGGCGTCGCCGCATCGACCTATCCGACGCGCCGGCGTCTTGCCGAAGCGATCGCGCGCGTCGACCGCGACGGAAACTACACGGTGCTGATCGACGCGTCGGACATCGGCACCGGAACGTGGACCGCGCTCACTCAGATTTCCGCCGACGCGCTCGACGTCCCGATCGAGCGGGTGCGGATCGAGATCGGCGACTCCGCGCTGCCGCGCGCGCTCGGGGCCGGCGGCTCGACAGGCCTCGCCTCATGGGGCACCGCCGTCTGCGACGCGGCCGAGAAGCTGCGGACGCGCTTACGTGACGAGTACGGCGGTACGATCCCCGCCGAGGGGCTCGAAGCCCACGGCGAAGCGGGCGAAAACCCGGAGGCGAAGCGTTTTTCAATGCACGCCTACGGCGCACAGTTCGCCGAGGTACACGTCGATGCCGACACCGGCGAGGTCCGCGTGCCGCGGCTGCTCGGCGTCTTCGCGGTGGGTCGCATGGTCAACACGAAAACCGGACGCTCGCAGCTGCTCGGCGGGATGACGATGGGGCTCTCGATGGCGCTGCACGAGGTGACGGTCCTCGACCCGCGGTTCGGCAGCTTCGCGAACCACGACTTCGCCGAGTATCACATCGCGGTGAACGCCGACGTGGGGAGCATCGAGGTCGCCTGGATCGACGAAGACGATCCGTACATCAACCCGATGGGCGCGAAGGGCATCGGCGAGATCGGCATGACCGGCACGGCCGCCGCAATCGCGAACGCGGTCCACCACGCAACCGGAATCCGCGTCCGCGACCTGCCGATCACGCTCGACAAACTGCTCGAATCCTTGCCCTGAGCACCCATCACAATGAGCACCCACCGTTGTCACCCTGAGCTTGTCGAAGGGCCCTCGTCACGCATCGTGCCTCCCGCTGCACGCTAGACGTGTGGCACCATCGTTGACGAAGGCCCTTCGCCAAGCTCAGGGTGACAGCGATGTGTGCTCAGGGTGA
Source organism: Vulcanimicrobiota bacterium (assembly GCA_028287545.1). The sequence goes on from JAQBPL010000138.1 coordinate 4,658, forward strand.
CAATGGGTCGAGTTCGCGGAGGCCTTCGCGGGCGCGCTGGAGCTCGCGGCGGTAGTCCTCGAGCTTCGCTCGTTCGGCGGCGACCACGTCGGCCGAGGCTCTGGCCACGAAACCGTCGTTGGCGAGCTTCTTCTCCGAGCGGGCGACCTCGGATTCGAGCCGGGTGATCTCGCGGGTGTAGCGGTCGCGCAGCTTCGCGGTGTCGGCGACGCCGCGCACCGCGAGGATGCGCTGGCGCACGTCGCCGTCGCCGCCGTCGTACGTCGTGATCTCGGCGCGGGCCAGCGTCGCGATCGCTTCGACGACGCCGGACTCGTTCGCGAGCGATGACGGAATCTCGACGCGCATCCAGTCCTTCGGCGCGATCGCCCACTCGGAGCGCGCGTTGCGCAGCTGTTCGACCTTTTCGATGACCGTGCCGAACGTCGCCGCGTCGTCGGCGAAGGTCGGGATCTCGGCGATGTCCGGCCAGGACGCCGTCACGATCGTCGCGCCGTCGTGCGGCAGCGTCAGCCAGATCTCTTCGGTGACGAACGGCGCGATCGGGTGCATCGCGCGCACGAACGTGTTGAGCACGAACGAGAGCACCGCCGCGCGCGTCTCGCGCTGGCCGGGCGCTTTGGTCGCCTCGAGATACCAATCGCAGAACGTGTACCACCCGAACTGCAAGAGCGCATCGGCCGCGACGCCGAAAGCGAAGCCGTCGTACGCGGCGGTCACCGTCTCGACGGTGCGGCGCAATTCGGTAAGGATCCACCGGTCGGCGAGCGTGAGTTTGCCGTGCGGCGGCAGGACGGCGGCGCCCGGCAGCCCTTCTTCGAGCGAGACCGTGTAGCGCAGCGCGTTCCAGAGTTTGGTGGCGAACCGCTTCGCCTCGTCGCAGTAGCGCTCGTCGAAGCGCAGCTCCTGCGACTCGAGGCGCATCTGACGCAGGATGCCGAAGCGCGTGCCGTCGGCGCCGTATTTCGGCACGAGATCGGTCATCGGATCGATCGCGTTGCCGAGCGACTTCGACATCTTGCGGCCGTGCAGATCGAACACCAGCGGCGTGACGAACACCGTCTCGAACGGCAGTGCGCCCGCGAACCGCAGCCCGAGCATCACCATCCGCGATACCCAAAGGAAGATGATGTCGCGGCTGGTGATCATGACTTGGTTCGGATACCAGTGCTCGAGCTCGGGCGTCCGCTCGGGCCAGCCGAGGATCGAGAACGGCCAGAGCCCCGAGGAGAACCAGGTGTCGAGCGTATCGGGATCGCGGCGCAGGTCGGCGGTGCCGTACTTCTCCCGCGCGATGCGCAGCGCTTCCGCTTCATCGTGCGCGACGATCACGTCGTCGCCGGGCGTATACCAGACCGGCAACTGGTGGCCCCACCAAATTTGGCGCGAGATGTTCCAGTCGCGCAGGCCTTCGAGTCCGGCTTCGAACGTGCGGCCGAAGCGCTCGGGGACGAAGCGCACTTCGCCCCCGCGATACGCCTCGAGCGCCGGCTTCGCGAGCGGTTCCATCTTCACGAACCACTGCAGCGAGAGCAGCGGCTCGATGACGGCATGCGACCGCGAGCTGACCGGCACGTTCGTGTGGTACGGCTCTTCCTTCACCAGGGCGCCGGCGGCGCGCAGGTCGGCGACGATCTTCTTGCGCGCCTCGAAACGATCGAGCCCGGCGTACGCGGTCATGCGCTCCGCCTGCGCGTCGATCGCCCTCCGCTTCGCGGGCGCCTCATCGTAACGCCAGATCGGCGCGCTGACGCGGCCGTCGTAGTCGATGACGGTCGGCATCGGCAACGCGTGGCGTTGACCGATCTCGTAGTCGGTCTGGTCGTGCGCGGGCGTCACCTTCACCGCGCCCGTTCCGAATCCCGATTCGACCGCAGCGTCGGCGATGACCGGAATCGCGCGGTCGATGAGCGGCAGCACGACGTTCTTGCCGATCAGATCGCGATAGCGCTCGTCGTCGGGATGCACGGCGACTGCGACGTCGCCGAGATACGTCTCCGGCCGCGTCGTCGCGATGACCACGCCCTCGCCGCCGTCCTCGGCGCGATAGCGCAGATGCCACAGATACGTGTCGACCTCTTCGTTCTCGACTTCGGCGTCGGAGAGCGTCGACTGCGCCGTCGGGTCCCAATTCACCAGCCGCGTTCCGCGGTAGATCAGCCCGTCGTTGTAGAGGTCGACGAAGACCTTGATGACCGCGGCCGAGAGGCCCGGATCCATCGTGAACCGCTCGCGCTCCCAGTCGGGGCCGAAGCCGAGGCGCTGGAACGATTCGTTGATCGCGCCGCCGTACTGCTCGCGCCACGCCCATGCGTGCGCGAGGAACGCCTCGCGGCCCAGACCGTCGCGGGTGAGGCCCTCCTTGGCGAGCTCGCGCACGAGCACGGCCTCGGTCGCGATCGCAGCGTGATCCTGACCGGGGATCCAGTCGGCGTTCTCGCCGAGCATCCGATGGTAGCGCGTGAGCACGTCCATTGGCGTGTACGTCGAGCCGTGACCGAGGTGCGCGCGGCCGGTGATGTTCGGCGGCGGCATCGAGATGATGAACGGCGGCCGCGCCGGATCGGGCTCTTCATGGAAGACGCCGGAAGCCATCGAGCGCGCGTACAGCCGCGGCTCGACCTCATCGGGATCGTAGGTCTTGGGGAGCTCCGGGCGGCCGTGGTTCACAACCGCCCCGTCTACGGCTTCGCCCGGCGCGAGTCCCGTTACACGGAGGAAAGACCAGCCGCCCCCCTTGCCGAGCGAGTCCCGGATTCGTCGTCGAGCTGCTCGATGTTGGAGTCTTCGAAGCTCGTGTCTTCGACCAGTTGCTCCTCGCCGCGGATCGTCTCGGAGTTCTTCTCCGTCAGGCCGGGCTCGTTGTTGGCGTCCACGTCGCCATTGGTCGTGCGATCGTTGTTCATGAAACGAGCGTACCCAGTCGGCGGCTCAGCCCGAACGCGCGAGAAACGCTTCCAGCTCGTGCAAGCCGCCGAGCGTCACCTCGGGTGCCGGGAGGAGCGACTCGGCCGGACCGCCCGCCCGATTGCACCACGCGACGCGAAAGCCGAACCGCGCGGCGCCCCAGGCATCCCAGGAGTTCGCCGAGACGAATGCGATCTCGCCGGGCGGGCACGCGAACCGCTGGGTCGCGAGCGCATAGATGCGCGGATCGGGCTTGAACGCGCCGACCGCTTCGACCGAGAGGACGTCATCGAGCAGTTCGCGGACGCCGGCGTGCATCAGCGCCGCTTCGGCCGAGGCCGGCGATCCGTTGGTGAGGACCGCGCGCGGAATCCCGCGTGCGGCCAGCGTCCGTAGCGCGGGGGCGGCGTCCGGGTGCGCCGGCATCTCCCGAAAGACGTCGATGAAGCGCCGGCGCTGCGAGGAGTCGAGGCTGATGCCGCGGAGCGCGCAGGTCTGCTCGAGCGCGAGCACGGTCAACTCGTCGAACGGCTGATACGCCTGGGCGAGCGAGGTCAGGAACGCGTACTCGATCTGCTTGCGGCGCCACTCGCGCACGAAAGCGGCGGGGTCGTCGACACCGGCGTCGGCGACGGGCCCTTCCATCGCTTGCAGATCGAGCAACGTCCCATAGAGATCGAAAACGACGGCGGCGACGGGCATTCAGGTCCTTCCCCCGATCGTGCGTTCGAGAAAGCGCAGCACGCGGGTGAGCGGAAAATCCCGCTCGACCAGCGGTGTCGTCAGAATCGCGCGGAGTCCGACGAGCCTCGCGCCGAGCACGTCGGTGAAGAGCTGGTCGCCGATGACGATGGTCGCGCTGCGCGGCGTGCCGAGCAAACGCAACGCGCGCAAGAACGCGAACGGCAACGGTTTGAGCGCGTTCGGAACGACGGGGATACCAAGCTTCGCGCCGACCAGCGCAACGCGTTCGGTGAAGTTGTTCGACACGAGCACCATCGCGAAGCCGCGATCGCGCGCCGCAGCGACCCATTCGGCGACGCCGGGCGCCAATTCGGGCTGATGATAGGCGCAAACCGTGTTGTCGAGGTCGACCACGATGCCCCGAATGCCGAGCTCTCGCAGGTGGTCGAGCGACACCTCGGTCAGGGCCTCGACGTGATGGTCGGCTCGGAACCTCTCCACGCTATCCCCGGTTCCGTCCACAGGCCGCTCCCCCCGCTCGCCAACGCTCCACAGACCAGCCTCGGTCGTCCACGGGAAAGAAAAGTTGTCCCCGCCCCCTCCACAAGGTTTCCCATCTGCGGTACAATATCTAGTACAGCCTGGCGATGGAGACCACTAGATGGTGTGCCCCCGTCGCTCTTGGGCACTCTGGAGTCTTGACGGAATCGAACATTTGTTCGATACTGGAAAGCCCCGTTTCGAGCGCATCGCGACCGAGAGGATTGCAGCCGGCATGAAGTTTGCGCGTACCTATTCGACTACTGGTGATCCCTACGCTGGGATCGCCTTTGAGCCGCGCACGTCCCGGATCGTGAACCCCGACGGGAAGGTGGTCTTCGAGCTCAAGGATGCTCAGATCCCCACGGGCTGGTCCCAAGTCGCGACGGATATCATCGCCCAGAAGTACTTCCGCAAGGCCGGCGTCCCGGACGCGACCGTCCGCGTCCCCGAAGAGGGGATCCCCGAATGGCTGTGGCGTTCCGAGGCGGCGTCCGATGCGAAGTTCGGCCCCGAGACCGACGCTCGCCAGGTGTTCCACCGGCTGGCCGGCTGCTGGGCCTACTGGGGTTACAAGAACGGCTACTTCGACGACGAGTTCCAGGCGCGCGCCTACTATGACGAGATGTGCGCGATGCTCGCGCGCCAAATCGGCGCCCCGAACTCGCCGCAATGGTTCAACACCGGCCTGCACTGGGCGTACGGCATCTCCGGCCCCGCGCAAGGCCACTGGTACGTCGACGCCAAGACCGGCGAACTCGCCCAGTCGACCTCGGCGTACGAGCATCCGGCACCGCATGCGTGCTTGCCGTACGACGCTCCCGTGTCGACGCCGGACGGCCCGGTCGCGATCGGTAAGATCGTTGAAAACGGGCTGATCGGTTTGACCGTCTTCGACTCAGTCGGCACGACGAAGATTGTTGACGTGAAGCACAACGGCCGGAAGCCGGTGATGCGCGTCAATCTTGCAAATGGCAAATCGTTTGAAGCGACCGGCGATCATGTCGTTCTCGCTCGTCGCGACGCATCGCAGCCCTACCAGTGGCTCGATGTGCGCGACCTCGGCCAAAATTGGTCTGTGATCGAGCGGATCGACTTTCAGACGTCGTACGCCGAGCGCGTAGAACTCGTGCAGCAGCGGTCGCGCACAAAAGTATTGGAGGCTCCGCCAAAACACGAGCTCATCGGCACGCGCGACGTTGGCGTTATCAGTGTTGATTCACTCGGAGTAGAAGATGTCTATGACATCGAGACCGAAAGCCACACCTTCCTGACGAACGATATCATCGTTCACAACTGCTTTATCCAGAGCGTCAGCGACGATCTCGTGAATGAAGGCGGTATCATGGACCTGTGGGTTCGTGAAGCGCGCATCTTTAAATACGGATCAGGTACAGGAAGCAACTTCTCGTACATCCGCGGCGAAGGTGAGAAGCTTTCTGGCGGCGGCACGTCGTCGGGGCTGATGTCGTTCTTGAAGGTCGGCGACCGGGCGGCCGGCGCGATCAAGTCGGGCGGCACGACCCGCCGCGCTGCCAAGATGGTCTGCCTCGATCTCGATCATCCCGACATCGAAGAGTTCATCTCGTGGAAGGTGACCGAGGAGCAGAAAGTCTCGGACCTCGTCATCGGTTCGATCACGTTCGAGAAGCATCTCAACGCCATCATGAAGGCCGCCACCGACGAGAAGCTGCCTGAAACGGCTCGTCTCGATCCGGCGCTGAATCCTGGCCTGAAGTCCGTAATCCGCGCCGCCCTCGGCGCCGGGATCCCGCAGGGGAACATCCAGTACGCGCTCGACTTCGCTCGCCAGGGCTACAAAGATCTCGCGATCGAGACGTACGACACGAACTGGGATTCGAAAGCCTACGGCACCGTTTCGGGTCAGAACTCGAACAACTCGGTCCGCATCCCGAACGAGTTCTTCGCGCGCCTCGACGCCAACCAGTCCTGGGACCTGGTCCCGCGCCGCAGCAAATACGGCGACGGCGGATCGAAGGCGATCAAGTCCGTGCCGGCTGCCGATCTGTGGGAGCGCATCGCGGTCGCGGCGTGGCAGTGCGCCGACCCCGGCGTTCAGTACGACACGACCATAAACGAATGGCACACCTGCCCGTCCGACGGTCGCATCAACGCAAGTAACCCGTGCGTCACCGCCGATACTCGCGTTTCCACTCGCGAGGGCATCAAACTCGTCCGCGACCTAGTCGGCCAGCAATTTGACGCAATGGTCGATGGCGTTCCGCACGCGACTACCGACCGCGGCTTCTTCTTCACCGGAAACAAGCCCGTCTTCGCTTTGCTCGCCGCCGATGGAACGGAGCTGCTGAAGGCGACGGGTAACCATCTCGTTCGCATCGTCACTCCCGAAGGACGCGAAGAATGGCGTGCCGTCGGGGATTTGCAGGCGGGCGATCTGCTCGCGGTCCACGACACGACGACGCCGGGCGCGCATCCGATCGTCGAGCGCCTTTCGAGCCGCGGACTAGTTCGCAGCATGGCTCACGTGCTCGTTACAGCCGGAGCGGACGCTCCCGGGTCAACTTCCCGCCGCTACGTCGTACTCGAGGGAGTCGTCGCGCGGGGCATCGAGCCGGTGTACGACTGCACGGTTCCTTCCGTACATGCCTTTGACGCGAACGGCTTGTACGTCCACAACTGCTCCGAATACATGTTCCTCGACGACACGGCGTGCTTTGCACCGGAGACGCGGATCAGCACGCCGTGGGGTCTGCGTACGGTCGAAGACCTGTTCCTCTCCCAGGAGATGGGCGAGCGGGTCATGATCACGACGGATCTCCAGGGCGAACACGACCATCGCCGCCGCTCGACCAACCGTCCGGCATACGTGACGAAGGTCGGCAAGCGGAACGTCTTCCGCATGACGCTCAAGGATGGACGCGTCATCCGCACGACCGGCGACCACAAGTTCCTCACTGATACCGGTGAATGGAAGCGCCTCGACGCACTCGAGGTCGGCTCCGACCGGGTCGCGATTCGCGAGTCGGGCGATACGGTCACGTTCTCATCCGATCCGCTCGAACTCAAGCGCTGGCAGATGATGGGCTGGCTAACCGGGGACGGCGTCTACAGCGAAGACACCGTAGCGTTGGTGTTCGGTCCGACGCAGGGCGACACCGGCAGCGTGATGACGCCGGAACTCAGCCGCCTCAAGATGACGTCAGCGGACGTCGGCGGCGCCACGTTCCCGCCGTCGGTTCGCCAGTCGCGGCTTGCGATGCAGCGCAACAGCGTGATGCAGACGACCGCGACGCAGAAGTCGCTGATCGACATGCTGGAATTGCGCTACGGCTA
>JAQBPL010000162.1 GCA_028287545.1 Vulcanimicrobiota bacterium
GCGAGGTTCACGATGCGGGCAATGCTGCGGAAATCGCGCAGCGTCAGGTCACAGGTCAAGCGCGAGCTTCCATCAGGTCGTCGACCGTCATCCCGGCGGGGATCATCGGCCAGACGTTTTCGGTGGGATGACACGCCGCGTGCAGCAGCGCGGGGCCGCGGTGCGCGACGAAGCGCGCGATCACGTCGTCGGCATCGTGCGGGTCGTTCACGAAGAACGTTTCGATCCCGTACGCGCGCGCGATCGCCGCGAAGTCCGGATTGTCGGCGAGGTTGGTCGCCGAGTACCGCTCGGAGAAGAAGAGCTCTTGCCACTGCCGGACCATGCCGAGATTCTGGTTGTCGATCAGCAGAATCTTCGCGGGCACCTTGTAGCGGCGCAGCGTTGCCAGCTCCGGCAGGCACATTTGGAAACCGCCGTCGCCGACGACGGCGAACACCGGAGCGTCGGGGCGAGCGAACTGCGCGCCGATCGCGGCCGGGAAGCCGAATCCCATCGAGCCCAAGCCGGCCGAGGTGGCATAGTTGAGCGGGTGTGCGGGACGAGCGCGCTGCGCGACCCACATCTGATGCTGACCGACGTCGGTCGTGATGACCGCGTCGTCGGGCACGGCGGCGAAGAACCGGTCGAGCACGTCCGTCGCGGAGAGGACGTTCTCGGCGACGCGGTCGCTCGGCAGCGGGCCGCCGAGCTGCTGCGCTTCGTTCGCCCACTCGTCGAACCGCGGCACTCGCGTGCGCACGAGCTCCGCCACGAGCGCTTCGAGCGTATCGCGCAGATCGCCGTGCAGCGAGACGTCGGCGTGGATGATCTTGTTGAACTCGGTCGCGTCGATGTCGGCGTGGATCACCGCCGCCGTGCGCGCGAAGCGATCGGGCTTCCCGGTCACCCGGTCGTCGAACCGCATCCCCAGCGCGATGAGCAGATCAGCGCGCTGCACCGCTTTGTTCGCGGCTTTGAGGCCGTGCATCCCGAGCATGCCGAGGTAGGCCGGATCGTTCGGTGAGGCGGCGCCGAGCGCCATGATCGTCGAGGCGTGCGGCAGGCCCAGCAAAGAGACGAAGGTGCGGTACGCTTCGACCGCTCCGGCCCGCACGCCGCCGCCGATGATCGCGACCGGCCGGCGCGCGGCGCGAATCCGCGCCACCGCGTCGCGCACGGCCGCCTCCGAGGGGCGCGCGCTCGTCGCGGGCCGTGCGGCGGGCTTGATGGCGCCGGTGACGTAGTCGGCGTCGAGCTGCGCTTTGAGCAAGTCGTTGGGAATATCGACCAGCACGGGCCCCGGCCGGCCGCTGCGCGCGAGCGCGAACGCTTCGTGCAGGGTGGAGGCGATCTTGGTTGCGTCGGTCACCAGGAAATTGCGCTTGGTGATCCCTTGCGTGATCGCGCAGACGTCGGCTTCTTGAAAGCCGTCGGTGCCCATCAGCTCGGTGCGGACCTGACCGGTGATTGCCACCACCGGGACGCTGTCCATGAACGCGTCGAGGATCCCGGTGACGAGGTTCGTCGCTCCCGGACCCGACGTGGCGCAACAGACGCCGACGCGGCCCGACGTGCGCGCGTAACCGCTCGCCGCGAAGACGGCCGCTGCTTCGTGGCGACACAGCACATGCCGGACGGGGGCCTGAAAGAGCGCATCGTACATGGGCATGATCGCTCCGCCGGGGTAGCCGAAGATGAAATCGACTCCCTCGCGCTCGAGCGCCGCGACGACCGCCTGCGCGCCGTTCATGATCGTCTAGAGGACCCGGAAGCGAAGATCGTCGTCCGCCGGCTCGCCGGCGGGGCGCTCGTTCATCCAGGGCATCAAGCCGCGTAGTTCGTGACCGACGTGCTCGATCTCGTGCTTCGCGGCTTTCTCGCGATAGGCGCGGAACGACGGCTTGCCGGCGGCGTTCTCGGCGACCCACTCCTGCGCGAACTGACCGCTCTGGATCTCGCCCAGGATCTTGCGCATCTCGGCGCGCGTCGCGTCGTTGACGATCCGCTCGCCGCGCGTGTAGTCGCCGTACTTCGCGGTGTTGCTGATGGCGTTGCGCATGCCTTCGATCCCGCGCTCGTACATCAGGTCGACGATCAGCTTCACTTCGTGCAGGCACTCGAAGTACGCCATCTCGGGCGCGTACCCGGCCTCGGTGAGGGTCTCGAACCCGGCCGTCACAAGGGCCGAGAGCCCGCCGCACAGCACGGCTTGCTCGCCGAAGAGATCCGTCTCGGTCTCTTCGCGGAAATTCGTCTCGAGGATGCCTGCCCGGCCGCCGCCGATCGCGGAGGCGTAGGCGAGCGCCAGCGCCTTCGCCTTGCCGGTCGGGTCCTGGTGGATCGCGATCAGACACGGAACGCCGCGGCCCGCTTCGTACTCGGTGCGCACCAGGCGTCCGGGGCCTTTCGGCGCGATCATGATGACGTCGACGTCGGCCGGCGGCACGATCGTGCCGAAGTGGATGCCGAAGCCGTGTGAGAAGGCGAGCGCCATGCCCGGCCGCAGATGCTCGACAATGTCGCGCATGAAGACGGCGGGCTGCTCTTCGTCGGGGATGAGGACCATCACGACGTCGGCTTGCGTGACCGCTTCGGAAACCGACGCGACCGGCAGCCCGTCGCGACGCGCTTCGTCGCGCTTCGCCGATTCCGGCCGCAGTCCGACCACGACGTGCTGACGGGAGTCGTGCAGGTTCAGCGCCTGCGCGCGCCCTTGACTGCCGTAGCCGATGACGGCGATCGTTTTCCCGTCAAGTGCGCCGCGATCGATGTCGCGGTCGTAATAGGCGTCCATGATTCCTCCGGAAAGCTATGAAAAAAGCCCCCGCCGGTGTCCGGCGAGGGCTCTCGTAGTCGCGACCTAGGTGTCGTCGTCTATGCGAAAGCGTCTCGCCGGCCATCAATAAGGACCGCAAGAAGGACGCTGACAAGGACGACGAGACGCGATTGCATCGTGCATGGTTTGTACTATGGATCGCGCGGTGTGTCAACCGGCCAAACACCGGCATCATCGATCCATTGGCTTCCAACCATTCGGTAGGGTCGGCGGAGCAGGGGCTCGCCCGTAACGCCTGAACGTTTTCGCTTGCCGCTGTTGCGGGTGAAAGCGAGGGTGTATGTCCACGGCCAACGTGCGAAACGTCGATCGTACGACGCTTTCGGAAGAAGCGCGCAACGCGCTCTTGATCCTCTCGACGTTGCCGGTTGCCGACGTCAACGTGCTCAAAGGCTTGATGCACCTGGGGACGCCGGGCGTGGTCGGCCCGCAGACCGTCGCCGCGTTCGCGAAGCTGTGCGCGGCGCCGCCGGTGAGCCTCGACCTCTCGAACGCCGGCGTCAATGCGTTCAAAGCGGCAAACGGTCTCGGCAACACGGGCCCCGTGGCCGGCGTGATCGGCCCGCAGACGGCGGCCCTCTATTATACGAAGGTCGTCGCGGCGCTGCAGGGCGGCGACGGTCCGCGCGCGATCAACGCGGCCGGGTTGAGCCTCATCAAGAACTTCGAGGGCTACGCGCAAGTCGTGCCCGGCACGACCAACGTGACGACCTATCTCGACGCGGTGGGCGTGCCGACGATCGGCTACGGCCACACGGGTCCCGACGTCACGCCGAACCTCGTCATCACGCAGGCGCAGGCTCTAGCGCTGCTGCAGTCCGACGTGCGCGGCGCGGAGCGCGCGGTGTCGGCGGCCGTGACGGTCCCGTTGAACGACAATCAATTCGCGGCGCTGGTGAGCTTCGTCTACAATCTCGGCGCCGGAGCGCTGCAGGAGTCGACGCTGCTGGGCCTGCTCAACGGCGGCAACTACAGTGGCGCCGCCGACCAATTCGCCCGCTTCGTCTACGCCGGCGGCCAGGTTCTCCAAGGCCTGGTAACCCGCCGAAACGCCGAGCGCGCACTCTTTCTGGCCTGACCCGTCACTGCCGCGTCATTGCGAGCTTGTCGAGCAACCCTCGTTTCGCGCTAAGCGAAGTCGAAGCGCGAGCCGCCGCCGTGACGTTCGCGGCGCGGCCCGCGCTCGTCAGCGCAAGCGACGGAGGGCGTTGATCTTCGCGCCTCGCGCCGTGGCGCAGGCGACGAGGCTCGATTGTGGCGTAAGCGCAATTCGCGCCCCGTCGCAATCACTGAGGTCGAGCATCATCCGCCCGTCAGCTTTCGAGAAAGCACGCACGTGCCTGTCGGCAAAGCTGAAGTACGCGGTTTGGCGATCCGCGGCAACGAAGTCGTTCACACTCCGATCGCTGATCAGGCGCGACGCAATATTCGTCGCGCCAGGGCGCAACATCCAAAGGCCATCCGCACGAGAGACAAACACGACCCCGTCCTGCGCTCGTCCGATGAATGCCCCGTGGTCTGACACCAACAGCGGATGCTGATCGTCGGGTTGTGAGAAGTGATAGCGGTAAATTCGCGGCCCCACCGCCATGTAGAGGCTGCCCCGATCCACTGATGTGGGTCCAGGAGCGATCGTCCCTGGCGGAATGAGGTCGCTTGCGTGTGCATAGTTGTCGGCGACATCCGGCGCGAACCGGTATCTCGAATGCACGATTCCAGTCAGCGGGTCTGCACGCCAAACGTTCTCGGTGATAAAGCGCAGTTCGATATCATCGGTTATGTCAGGGACGAACGAGATCGCCTGATCGCGAATGTCCACGATCGAAAGCACGTTTCGGACAATGGTTGTCGGCGCGGCCTTCTGCGCGCTGAGATTCAAGACGTAGAAGTGGCCCGGAATCCCCGGGGTACGCAGCAGCAGGAACGGAGGTGCTATTAGCGGAGGACCGGAGACGTTCAGTCGAGTGTTCCACCGAACCCGACCGGTAGGCTCGATCAGCGTAATCGTCGTCTCGCTGCCGTGGGACGTTTGCAGTGCAACGAAGGCGGTGCCGGCGCTCCAAACGGACCGGACGGTTGAACCGGAGGGGTCGTAGTGCCAAAGCGATCGTCCCGTCCGCGCATCGATTCCCCGGACACCAAAACCGTTGCTCGCCACGTATGCGAATGTTCCCGAGGCGTAGGCGAGGTTGTGTCCGGTGCCGCCGCACCAGCGACGTTGTCCGCTGCTCGCAGAGAAGCCGCAGACACGCCTGTCGGCGAGGGCTGCTACGACGTCGTCTCCTTGAGCCCAATCCGTCGAGGACTCCACGTCGATCTTCCAGGCAACAGCGTCCGAACGAGACGCCGCCTGAGGCACGGGCTCGGCGAACTCGGGAAGGCGAACGGAGGACGGCCCCGACAAGGGCGCTATCGCGCAAGTCGCAAGAGCGATCAGAATCGATGCGGCACCCCGCAAAGCACCCATCGTCCAAACTTTCGCGGCTCGACGAAGCCGCCCTTGAGAAGGTCGAACGAGTCGATCCGTCATTGCGAGCTTGTCGAGCAACCCTCGTGTCGCGCTGAGCGGAGTCGAAGCGCGAG
>JAQBPL010000169.1 GCA_028287545.1 Vulcanimicrobiota bacterium
ATCGCCGCGATCCCGCTCGCCGCGGCGCTCGGCGCGGAGCTTCCGCGCGCGACGATAGCGCGGCTCGCGCTGCGGATGCGGCCGCACTACGTGCTCGGGTACGGCGCGCTCGCGGCCGCCGTCGCGCACGTCGTCACCGCGGGCCGGTCGATGGCTTCCGCCGACGCGACCGGTATCTGGGTCGGAACCATTGCGCTGCTCGTCCTGATCCTGCAAGCCTTCGTCGGCGCAAGCCTCCAGGCGCCGGGAGCATACCGCACGATGCTTCGGCGCTGGCACGCCGTCGCGTTCTGGTCAGCGCTCGTCTTTGCGCTCGCCCACGTCGTGTTCGACGCACCGTACCTCACCGGGATGCTGGGTGCGATGACGGCCGGCTCGCCCTGATCCCGCTGCCGTCTACAACTTCCGCGCGGTCGCCGATATCGGGCCGTCGTCGGTGACCCAGGCCGGTTCCCAACGCGGGTTACCGAGCAGCTTGACGGTGTCGGCGAGAAAACGCTGCTCGGCGCGCGCGCGATGCAGCGCGTGGCCGGCGCCGATCGACGCCGAGCCGCCGCGTTCGACCATGTCGTCGAAGAAGCGGTGCAGTCGGCCCTCGTGCTGCGCGAGAACGTCGCGCCGCTCGCACACCAGCCGCAGCGCTTCGTCGCGCGGGAGCTGGCCGAGCAGGACGTATGCGATCTCGAGCGCCGTGTCCGTACTCTGCAGATCCGTCAGCACCGTGCGCAGCAGCGCGCGAAAATGCCGCTCGCCCGGCACGGAGAGCCGGTAGATCGTCTTCGTCGCCAGCGGCCCGCGCGTCGCCTTCGCGGTGCGCACGGTCAAGAGCCGCGCCTGCGCGAGCCGCGCGAGCGCGTGATAGACGTTCCCGCGCTTCAGCCCGCGATAGAGCGGCGCGTGTCCGCGCACAGCGCGATCGACCTCGTACGCCGAGAGCGGCGCGCGGCGCAGAAGTCCGAGCATCAGCAGCTCGCGCGCAACGTCACCCGGCATCGCGCTAGTGCCGCCTCACCTACGCGACCGCGGCCTCCGAGAGCTCCCACAGACGGTCGGCGCTCGCGGGGTCGAGCGCGTAGTCTTTCACGCCTCGGTACGGCACGTCGGGCGCGAACGGCGCCGCTTGCGCGCAGTCCTCGAGATACAACCCGCCGGCGCCGTCGAGCTCGCTGCCGACGGCGGCCCAAATCGTCGTCGATGCGCCCTGTTCCGGCGTCTTGAAGCGCGGGTTCGGGTTCCCGTCGGCGTCGATCCACTTCATGCGCACCTGTTCTTCGTGCGGCACGAACTTCTGCAGGCCGGTCAGGATGCCGCCCGGCATCACGGCGTTCGCGAAGATTCCGTCGCTCGCGTGGCGCGCGGTGAGGCCGACCGCGAAGAGCACGTTCGCGGTCTTCGACTGGCCGTACGCTTCCCACGGATCGTACGCGCGCTCGCGATAGTTCGGATCCGCGAAGTGCACGTCCGAACGGTGGTGTCCGCTCGACGAGAGCGACACGACGCGCGCACCGTTCGCCGCCTGCAGGACCGGCAGCAGGGCGATCGTCAGCGCGAAGTGGCCGAGATGATTGGTGCCGAACTGCGACTCGAAGCCGTCCATCGTGTACGCCTGCGGCGTCGCCATGATGCCCGCGTTGTTGATCAGCAGGTGCAGCGGGCGCTGCTGCTGGTGAATCGCGTTCGCGAAGCGCCGCACCGAGGCGATCGAGGCGAGATCGAGCTCGCCCACCCACACCTTCTGGTTGCCGGTCGACGCGCGCAGATCGCGCGCGACGGCTTCGCCTTTGGCGCGATCGCGCACGGCGAGCGTCACGCCGGCGCCGGCCGCGGCGAGCGCGCGCGCCGTCTCGACGCCGATCCCCGAGGCCGCGCCGGTGACGATCGCATCGCGCCCGCGCAGATCGTGCCCTTCGACGACCTCGAGCGCGGTCGAGCGTGCGCCGAAGGGCGAAGCGATCACACCGGGGCGTTCTGCGCGGCGAGCTTCTCGATCATCGCGCGGTTGAACAGCGGGATGTCGTGCGGGTTGCGCGAGGTGACCCAGTTGCCGTCCTGCACCACCGGCTGGTCGCGGTACAAGCCGCCGGCGTTGCGGATGTCGTCGGCGATCGACGCGTACCCGGTGAGCGTGCGGCCGCGCACCAGCTGCGCCGAGATCAGGACCTGCGGTCCGTGGCAGATCACGAACATCGGTTTCTTGGCGTGGTCGAACTCTTTGACGAAGCGCTGAACGTCTTTGTTGGTCCGGATGTGATCCGGCGACATCCCGCCCGGAATGAGGATGCCGTCGAAGTCGTCGGCGGTCACGTCCGCGACGAGCTCCTCGGCTTTCACGCTCACGCCTTCGTCGAGGCCGCGCTTCCCACGAATCTTCTGCATCGCGCGATCGTCGACGCCGACGATGGTGACGACGGCACCGGCCTCCTCGAGCGCCCGGCGGGGCTCGATCAGCTCGGATTCCTCGAACCCGTCTCCGACCAGGGCGGCGATGCGCTTACCTTCGATCTCCATAAGGGGACGGGCGTTCTCACCCCGCCTGCACCCCGCCTCTTGAAATCGCCCGAGGGGCGAGCGTCAGAGCTGCCCGCCGGTCCCTTGGACTGCCGCTCGCAGCAGGTAAGCGAGTTCGACCTCAACTTTGCCGAGCGGGTCGAGCACCGTGTCGTCGGTGAGCGCCTTGAGCACCGGATTCCGTTTGGTCATGTCGCCTTCCGGAACCGCGTGGCGAGGGTTGATCTCCCGCATGTAGATCCGCGCGTCGTACCGGATCTGCCCGTCCGGCAGAAAATACAGCGGATCGAGTCCGAACGCGTAGACGGCGAGGCCCAGCAGTTCCGTGCGCTGCAGGAAGCCGATCGGGCGCTGCCGCAGCGCTCGGGCCAGCCTGGCGAGCGCGGGCACGCCCAGTCGCGCTTCGCCCGCCGCGACCTGCTCGAGCAGCGGCAGATCCAGCCCGGACTCCGTCGCGAGCCCGGCGAGATCGAGATCCTTTTCGGCGGCTAAGCGAACGATCGCCGCGCCGAACGCGGGGCCGCCGGCAGTGCCGCTGATGCCATCGTATGCCGGTCTGTTTGCGTTCATTGGGGGAGGTGATCGCCGACCGCTGCACGGAGGCCTCTTCCTGTGGCCGAATCAACGGAACGTCGTAAATCCCGCCATCTCGACGTCTGTCTCGACGACGACGTCGCGTCACGCCTCGACGCCGGCTGGGACGCGGTGCGGCTGCGGCACGAGGCGTTGCCGGAGATCGCGCTCGCCGACGTCGACGTCGCGACGACGTTTCTCGGCCACGCGCTCCGCGCGCCGCTGATGATTTCCTCGATGACCGGCGGCACCGCGCGCGCCGCCGAGATCAATCGCCGGCTGGCGCGCGGCGCGGAGGCGGCCGGGATCGCGATGGCGCTCGGCAGCGGCCGCGCGATGCTCGAAGACGCGACGCTGCGCGCGACGTTCGACGTGCGCTCCGTCGCGCCGAAGGTCGTGCTGTTCGCCAATTTGGGCGCGGTACAGCTGAACTACGGCGTGCGAGTGGACGATGCGCGGCGGCTGGTCGACGAACTCGGCACGAGCGGTCTGTACCTGCACCTCAACCCGCTGCAGGAAGCGCTGCAGCGCGACGGCGACACCAACTTCCGCTCGCTGGCGCCCAAGATCGCCGCACTCTGCGCGTCGCTCTCGGTGCCGGTGATCGCGAAGAGCGTCGGTTCCGGGATCGCGCCGTCGACTGCGGCGCGGCTGATCGAGTGCGGCGTCGCGGCGATCGACGTGGCGGGGGCCGGCGGGACGTCGTGGGCACTGGTCGAGGGCCGCCGTTCCGGCGACGCCGTCCGCGAGCGCATCGCCGAAGCATTCGGCGATTGGGGCTACGCGACGCCGCGCGCGACCGCCGCACTGCACGCCGCGCTTCCGAAGGTCCCGCTGGTAGCCAGCGGCGGAATTCGCAACGGCGTTCAGGTTGCGAAAGCCCTCGCGCTCGGCGCGGATCTCGCCGGGCTCGCGCTGCCGTTCTTGCGCGCCGCGGACGAATCCGACGCGGCTGTCGCACAGCTCATCGACGAGCTCATCACCGCGCTGAGAATCGCCGTCTTCGCCAGCGGCTCGCGCACGCTCGCCGACCTCCGCGAAGCGCTCGCATAGGAGATGCACGATGGGACCGACATTCTTGCTCGCCGCCGTCATCGCGGCGACGGCGCCGGCGACGCCGAGTCCGAGTGCGAGCCCGACGGCTTCGCCGCTTCCGACGATCGGCACGGTCCGCATCGTCACGGGTTCCGCGCAATCGCTGCATCGCGCGCCGCAGCCGGCGTCGGTCCTCGACGGGCGCACGCTGCGCTCCTCGACGGCGCCCGCACTCGACGCGGCGCTGCGCGTGCTCCCCGGCGTCGATCGCGATCGCAGCAACGGACCCTTCACCAACTACGGACAGCTGCGGCTCTCGTTCAGCGGAGCGGGCAGCGATCGCGGCACCCTCTTCGTCGACGGCGTTCCGGCCCAGGACGGATTCGGCGGCCAAGTCAACTGGAACGTCTATCCGGTCGGCTCCGTCGACCGCGCGGAGCTGCTGCGCGGGCCGGGTTCCGCGCTCTACGGTTCGGGGGCGATCGGCGGCGCGCTGTCGTTGTTCTCCCGCATCGCCCCACCGCGCGAAGGGGTCTTCGACGCGAGCGCAGGCGGCATCGACCGCGGCAGCGCTTCGCTGATCATGGGCGTGCCGACCGGTCCCACTTCGACGACGCTGACGTTCGCGACGCGCCGGCTCGCCTACGACGTGATCCCCGGGGGTCAGAACTCGATCGTCGACCGCACCGCGATCAGCACCGCCGACGTCGCGCACGTCGTGACCCGGTGGAATGCGAGAGAAGGCGGTGAGTGGCGGCTCGACGCGCTCAGCGCCGACGACGCGCAGCAGGACGGACGGCCGAACGACGGCTTCGCGCGCTCGCAGCGTCAACTCGCGCTGAGCTGGCTGCGCGGCGGCCGCGAATCGATCGCAGTGAACGCGTATGCGCGCGCGACGACGATCACGAACCTGGCCGACCGCTACCCGACGCTTCCCGGCGAGCTGCTCTACACCCAGCACGTGCCGACGTCGGACGCCGGCGTGCGCGTGCGCTGGGACATTCCGCTCGATGGCGGCGGGACGGGCAGCGACGCGCTGGCGTTCGTGGTCGAGCACCGCATGGTGAGCGGCCGCAGCGATCAGATCAGCTTTGCGGGGGTGCTGCAAAGCGATGTTTCGGGGACGCAGCGCTTGGACGGCGTCGCCGTGCAGCGCGCGTGGCAAGGCCGCTTGGGCGGCGTCGTCGGCGCTCGGTACGACCGCATCGCGACGAACGCGCTCGGCGAACGCGAGGCCGGCGCGCTCTCGCCGCGCGTCGCGCTGCGGTACGACGCATCGCCGGCCACGGCGGTGCGTGCCGCATTCGGCACCGGCCTGAGAGCGCCGTATCTGAACGAGCTCGTGCGCAGCTTCCGCATCGGCAACGTGCTGCAGCAGAACAACCCCGCGCTGGTCCCCGAGCGCAGCCGGTCGCTGCAATTCGGCGTCGACGTCGCCGGCCGCGAGAGCCGGCTTGCGGCAGACTACACCGGCACCCGCGTGCAGAACGCGATCGGCTTTCAAACCATCTCGCCCACCGTGCAGCAGCGCGCGAACTTCGGGCGAACGGCGACCGACGCATACACCGCGGAGTACGAACGCGGCAGCGCCTGCACGCGCATACGCGCCTTCGGCACCGTGCAGCACGACCGCGTCGTCGTGGGGAGCCCCGCGCAGATCGGCAAGCGGCTCGCCTACGTCCCCGATTCCGCCGCGTCGCTCGGGGTGGAGCGCACGGTGCGCGCGCTGACCGGCGCGCTCGAGGTTTCCTATAGCGGCCCGACGTTCTCCGACGATCTCGAGCGGCAGCCGCTCGGCACGGCGCTGCTCGTCGGCGGGCGGCTGACGCTGCGCTCGGCAAGCGGCGCGGCGATCTCGCTCGCGCTCGACAACCTCGCCGACACGCGGTATCTCACCAGCGTCGACCGGCAGGGGCCGCCGTCGTCGCTGACCGTGCGGCTCTCGCTCCCCGTCGGCGCGCGGGCTAGCGGCTCGGTTCGCCCCTGGGTTTGCGGCTGACCAGCACGCTCTCACCCTCTACGCGCACGTCGAACGCATCGACCGAGGCGTAATCGCCCAGCGTCATCTTCCCGTCGGCGAGCTTGAACGTCCAGGCGTGCCAGGGGCAGGTGACCTGCGTCCCCTCGATCCATCCCTCGGCCAGCGGACCGCCCTGATGTGGGCACGTATTGTCGAGGGCGTAAAACGTGCCGCCGACGTTGAACAGGGCGATCTCACGACCGCCCACGACCACGGCCTTGGCACTGCCGGGCACGATGTCTCGGACCAGCGCCACCGCCACGTAGTCACTCATTCCGACGCGCACCCTTCCGCGCACACCGGAGGACGTCTTGCTCAAAGATTATCGCGACTGGCTCGAAGCGGAGCTGAAGCTGCTCGGAAACGCGAGCCATCACGCCTACTCCTTCGGTCAGGCGAACATGGCCAAACGCGCGATCGAGCGGTTCGATGCGGAGCTCGAAAAGACGGTGTACGTGCCGATCGACCGCGCGGAGGCGCGCCGCATCCTCACCGCCATCGAAGCGCTCGCCGTGAGGACGACCGAGCTCCCGCCGGAGTTCGCGGCCCTGCGCGACACGCTCACCGCGACCCTCGAGGAGCTCAGAGAACACCCGGCCCTTTGACGCGCTAGGCGCGATGCGGTATGATCCGTCGGTCGCCGTCGCGGACCCACGGAGTCTGCGGACGCGCGAGTCGAAAGGAGCCTCTCTTCCCGTGCCTCTGACCAAAGAACAAAAAACCGAGCTGTCGACCAAATACGGTCGCGGCCCGAACGACACCGGGTCGGCCGACGTCCAGATCGCGATTCTGACGGCCTCGATCAACCAGCTCACCGAGCACCTGAAGGTCCACAAGAAGGACCATCACAGCCGCCGCGGCCTGCTCATGCAGGTCGGTCAGCGCCGGCGCCTGCTCGCCTACCTCTCCGGCAAGGACATCGAGCGCTACCGCAAGCTCATCGCCGACCTCGGCCTGCGCCGCTAAGCCCTTCCCCCTCAATTAGGCCGTCGCAATGACGGCGAGAACACCAAGCAGGCGGTCCTCCCGTGCGGAGGCCGCCTGTTTCTTTGCGCCGAACCCGGCCACGTTTACGAAAAAGTAAGCGAACAGAACAAGAACAAGAACTAGGAGTATCAGTGCCAGAATCCGTCTCGCTCGAGATCGGTGGCCGTACGCTCGTCATTGAGACGGGGGAGCTTGCGAAGCAAGC
>JAQBPL010000200.1 GCA_028287545.1 Vulcanimicrobiota bacterium
GAAGTGACTGAAGTCGCATTCAAAACTCAGCATCGTCCCAGGAGCATTAGCCCGTGAAGCAAGCTCTCTCGCGCGGTCGTTTTGTCGCCGGTACGGCCGGCGCGGCTGCGATCACGTTCGGTGCGGCACCGTACGTCATCGCGGCGCCCACGAAGGAGGTCGTGATCGGCCTCAACGTGCCCCAGTCTGGTCCGTATGCCGAACAGGGCACCGACCAGCTGCGCGCCTATCATCTCGCGATCGACGAGATCAATGCCAAAGGCGGCATCATGGGCATGAAGATCAGGGCCACGGAAGGCGACGATCAAACGAAGGCCGGCGTCGCGACGGAAAACGCCCAGCGCATGATCGAGCGCGACGGCGCCATCATGATCACGGGCGGTTCTTCGACGGGCACTGCCGTCGCCGTCTCGGGGGTGTGCCAGCAGAAAGGCGTCATCTTCATGGCGGCGCTCACGCACGGCGACGAAACGACGAATCAGAACTGCCACAAGCACACGTTCCGCCGCTACAACGACGCGTATATGAGCGCGCAGTCGTTGGCCAAGACCCTGGTGACGAAATACGGCACCGGGAAGTGGTTCCACATCACCGCCGACTATGCGTGGGGCCATTCGGTCTACGACAACATCACGGCGGTCGTCGAGCCGAAGGGCGCCAAGACGATCAAGAACGTCCTGACGCCGTTCCCGGGCACGAAGGACTTCTCGCCGATGCTTCAGCAGGCACAAGCGGCGAAACCGGACGTTCTCGTGCTCACCGAGTTCGGCGCCGACATGGTGATCTGCCTCAATCAGGCAGCGCAATTCGGGCTGACCAAGTCGACGAAGATCCTCGTACCGCTGGTCGACGAGTACATGGCGAAAGGCACGAAGGACAACTTCGACAACGTCGTGTCGACCGCGCCCTTCTACTGGAAGTACCACGCGGCGAAGTATCCCGGCGCCAAAAAGTTCGTCGATGCGTTCCAGAAGCGCTACGGCTTCCCGCCGTCCAATGGCGCGGAGACCGCGTATGCGGACATCTACATCTACAAGATGGCCGTCGAAAAAGCGGGCTCCATCGACGCGGCGAAGGTGATCGACGTTCTCGAAACCACGAAGTTCCAGTTCACAAAGGAACAGGAGTGGTATCGGAAAGAGGATCACCAGGGCGTGAACTCGTGCCTGGTTCTCGAAGGAATCCCGGAGAGTCAGCGCGGCCCCGGCGGCTTCGAGTACGCGAAAGTGCTCGAAGTGCACGACGGACCGCAGGTAGTCGCGCCGGTCGCGAACCTCGCCTGCAAGATGGAGACGGCATAAACCGACCTCCCGTCGAAACCATCGCGGACCGGCGCCCTGGGCGCGCCGGTCCGTTTCCTTATCTTACGTTCGAGGGTTCACGTGGAAGCGTTTTTCCAAGCCTTGCTCGGCGGTCTCGTGCTCGGTCTCATCTACGTCGCGATCGCCGTCGGGCTGACGATCATCTTCGGAACGTTGCGCCTGGTGAATTTCGCCCACGGCGCGTTCTACGCGATCGGCGCGTACGTCGGTTTGGTGATCGCCCAGCACATCGGCGTCGGCTGGGCGTTCGTGGCGGCGCCCATTGCCGTCGCGCTCTTCGCGGTGCTGCTCGATCGCCTCGTGCTGCGTTCGTTCTATGATAAGGAGCCGACGGCGCAGCTGCTCGTCACGTTCGGCATCGCGCTGGTCGTCGAAGAGACCTTGCGACTCATCTTCGGCGCGACCACGCAGCAGTACCAGATGCCCGAGGCGCTCCAAGGATCGGTAACGCTGGGGCCGATCACGTATCCGGCGTACCGTCTGCTGTTCGCAGGCGGCGTCATCGTCATGCTCGCACTGGTGTGGCTGTTCATCGAGCGCACGAACTACGGCTTGATCGTTCGCGCCGGCATTCGCGATCGGGTCATGGTCCAGCTGCTCGGCGGAAACATCCGTCAGGCCTCGACGATCGTTTTTGCGCTCGGAGCGGCGATCGCGGGGCTCGTCGGTGCGGCCGCAACGCCGATCTACAGCATCGACCCGGGCACCGGCTTCGCGTTCCTGGTTCCGTCGTTCGTGGTCGTGGTCGTCGGCGGCCTCGGCAGCTTCTGGGGGGCGGTGCTCGGCGGGCTGCTGATCGGAGAGCTGCAAAGCCTCACCAACCTCGCGTATGCGCCGGCGTCCAACGTCGTCATCTACTTGTGCATGGCGCTGGTCCTGCTGCTTCGTCCGCAAGGGCTGCTCGGCGAGAGCGAGGTCATCCGCCAGTGACGACGTCGACCGCGACCGAGCCAGCTGCGACGGCTCACGAATCAACCAGCATGCTGTGGGCCGACGTGCGGTTCACCGTTCTTTGCGCGCTCGGCATCGCGGCGTTCCCTTTCGTGCTGCATCCGCTCGGGGGATATTCGACGCTCGCGACCCAGATCGCCATCGTCAGCATCGCGTCGATCGCTTTCAACCTGCTGCTGGGCTATGCAGGGACGCTCTCGTACGGGCACGCGATGTTCTATGGCGGCGGCGGATACATCGCCGCGATCCTCGTGATGCGCGCGATGCCGCAGCATCCGAATCTCTGGCTGGCGGTTGCCGGCGCGACGGTCGGGACCGCGATCCTGGCGGTTCTCGTCGGCGCGGTCACCGTACGGCTCTACGGCATCTACTTCGCGCTGCTGACGCTCGCGTTCGCGCAGATGGTGTTTTTCATCGTCGAGCAGGCGAAGGACTGGACCAACGGCGACGACGGGCTGCAGGCGCTGCCGAACGCGCTGCTTCCGATCGGACCTTGGAATATCGACCTCACCGCGCACCTGCCTACGATCAATCTCGGCCCCTTCGGAGACCTCGGCGAGCTCCGGCTGTGGTACATCTTCGCCGGGATCTGCCTGCTCCTGGTCCTGATCCTCTTTCGCATGCTCACGCGTTCGCAGTTCGGTGAGGTCCTCGGAGCGATTCGCGAGAACGAGCAGCGCAGCACGCTGATCGGTTTCAATGCCGCCGGGTACCGCCTCGCTGCCTTCGCGATCTCCGGCGCGCTGACGGGCTTCGCGGGAGCGCTGCGCGGCCTGTTCGACGGGACGGTTCCGGTCGATTCCCTCAGTATCGACCGCAGCGGCTCGTTCGTGATCTACACGGTCGTGGGCGGCGTGCAGACGCTGTTCGGGCCCGTCGCCGGTACGGCGGTCATCATGTTCCTCGAAAACGTGCTCTCGGCGAAGACGCCCGCCTGGCGGTTGATCGAAGGATTGATCTTCGTCGGCGTCATCGTTTTCTTGCCGCGCGGGCTCGCGACGGTCCTCAAGCAGCAGCGCGACAAGAACCCGCGCGGATTGTTCGTCCGCTCGCTGCGACCCTCGACCGAAGAGCCCGACCCGCTCTTGAAGCCCACCGGCGAAGGACGGCGGAGCGGGCCGATGAGCATCATCGAGACGTTCAAGGTCGGCAAGTTGTTCGGCCATTTTCCGGCCAACCGCGACATCGATTTTCGCGTCGATCCGGGCGAGCTGCGAGCGGTGATCGGGCCCAACGGGGCCGGCAAAACGACGTTTTTCAATCTGTTGGCCGGCACGATCGCGCCGACGACGGGGACGATCAACTACAAAGGCCGCGACGTCAGTCGCGTCAGCGGTACCCAGCGCGTCCACCTCGGCATCGCGAAGGCGTTCCAAACCGCGAGTCTGTATCCCGATCAGTCGGTGCGGCAGAACTGCCGCCTCGCCGCGTTGGCGAGAGTCCAGGGACGCTTCGCGCTGCAAATCTTTCGCCGCTCGACGCGGCTCGACGACGTCGACGCTCTGGCCGAGCGCGCGATGGACCGGCTCGAGTTGACCGGCGTCGCCGACGTCCGCGCCGGCGACCTTTCGCACGGCGACAAGAAACGGCTCGACATCGCGATCGCTCTTGCCACGCAGCCGCAGATCCTGCTGCTCGACGAGCCGATCGCCGGGATGTCGAAGGACGAAGCCCGCAAGACGGAGGCGCTCATCCGCAAGCTGTCCACGGAGATGACGGTCCTGATCATCGAGCACGACATGGAGATGGTGATGGGAATCTCGGATTCGATCACCGTGCTGCACCAAGGGACGGTCTTGGCCACGGGAACCCCGGCGGAGATTCGGGATAACCCTCGCGTGCAGGAAGCGTACCTCGGCGGGCACTCCGAAGCGGAGCTCGCGCACTGATGAGCGCGCCGGCGACGCCTCCTGCCGCAATGATGACCCAATTGCGACTCGACGGGATCAACACGTATTACGGCGACAGCCACGTACTGCGCGACGTTTCGCTGCACATCGGCGCAGGCGAAACCGTCGCGCTGCTCGGCCGAAACGGCGTCGGCAAGACGACGACCCTCAAGAGCATCGTCGGCTGGCAAAAGCCTCGCACCGGCAGCGTGACGCTCGACGGCACCGAGCTGGTCGGGCGCGACATGATGTCGATCGCGCGGATGGGCGTCTCGCTCGTCCCCGAAGAGCGCCGCATCTTCACCAACCTGACCGTCGCAGAGAACCTGAAGATCGCGCAGGTCACGGCGCGCAAGCCCGGCTGGACGCTCGAACACGTCTACGAGAAGTTCCCCCGGCTGCGCGAACGTCTCACGCACAAAGGCGACGAAATCAGCGGCGGCGAGAAACAGATGCTCGCAATCGCGCGCGCGCTGCTCCAAGACGTCAAGGTGCTGCTCCTCGACGAGCCGACCGAAGGCCTCGCCCCGCTGATCGTGCGCGAAGTCGAGAACGTCATCCGCGAGATCAAGGCCGCCGGCATCACGACCCTGCTGGTCGAGCAAAACCTCTACTCGGCCCTCTCCGTCGCCGACCGCTGCTACATCATCGACCAAGGCGAGATCAAGTTCGAAGGCACTCCGCAACAGGTTCGCGACGACGCAGCGTTGCGCCAGCGCTACCTCCACGTCTGAGGGACCGCACATGCACCACGACGACGAAACCCCGGCCGAACGGATGATCCGCGAGCTCGGCATCGCCCCGTCGCTGGGCGAACGCATCGACGAGGGCCCACTATTGCGCCAAGCGCGCAAGAACGTCGACGAAACCGTCCGCCACGCCCACGACGTGCAAGAGGTCGACGACGCCCCCCCGTCACCCTGAGCTTGTCTCCCGTCACCCTGAGCTTGTCGAAGGGCCCTTCAACGGCGGCTCGCCGCGGGGCGTGCACCGCAGGCCACCAGCACCGCCGAATGCCGCCAAAGCCGCAGGCCGCGATGCGCGACGAGGGCGGCTCGACAAGCTCGCCGTGACACGGGGCGCCACTATTCCTCGAGCGTCGTGACGTCGCCGAGATCCTGGCCGGTCTCCTGCGCTTTGAGCACGCGGCGCATGATCTTGCCGCTGCGCGTCTTCGGAAGTTTCGCGGTGAAGCGTATCGCGGACGGCGTCGCGATAGGGCCGAGCTCCTGGCGCACGTGCGCCACCAGTTCCGCCGCCAACGCGTCGGAGGCTTCGTATCCGCTGCGGACCACCACGTAGGCGACGATCGCCTCGCCTTTGATCTCGTCGGGGACGCCGCAGACGCCGGCCTCGCCGCACGCGGGATGCGAGACGAGCGCGCTCTCGACGTCGGCCGTCGCGATGCGGTGCGCCGCAACGTTGAGCACGTCGTCGGCGCGGCCGAGGATCGCAAGAAAACCGTTGGCGTCGATCGTCGCGACGTCGCCCGCGACGTAGGTTCCCCAGCGAAAATACTGCTTGTACCGGGCCTCGTCGTTCCAGACGGTGCTGAACATGTGCGGCTGCGCGTTCTCGATCACCAGCAGCCCGCCGAGGCCCCCGCGCGGGATCGCGTTGCCCGCGCCGTCGCGCAGCGAGAAGGCGTACGGTCCGAGCGCTTTCCCGCTGCGATCCGGACGCACGGCGGTGGTCGGGAAAAATCCGCACGCCGGCCCGGCGACCTCGGTCTGCCACCACTGGTTGTCGACGGCGACCCGGCCTTTGCCGATCGTCTCGTGGAGAAACCGCCACGCTTCGGGATTGAGCGGTTCGCCGGCGCAGAAGATCGCCTGCAGCGACGAGAGATCGTATTGGGCGGGCAGGTCCGGCCCCAGGCGCATCAGCATGCGCGCGAGCGTTGGCGCGGTGTAGAACTTGGTGACCCGGTAGCGCGCGATCGCGGCGTACACGGCGCCCGTGTCGGGAAAGTCGGCCGCCCCTTCGCGCAGGACGCAGCGGAACCGGTTCGCGAGCGCGCCGTAGACCATCATCGTGTGACCGACGATCCAGCCGATGTCGCTCGTGCACCAATACGCGTCGTCCGGCGTGATCCCGGTCGTTTCGGCGAGCATCGCGCTGCAGCCGACCAGATACCCGCCGTGCGTCATCACGACGCCCTTCGGCTTCCCGGTCGTGCCGCTGGTGTAGAGCATGAAGAGCGGATGTTCCGCGCCGACGATCTCGGGCTCGCACGCCGCCGGCTGAGCGTCGCAGTACCCTTCGAAGTCGACCTCGCGCGGCTCGCCGGTCGCCGTCGTTTCGCGGCGGTAGACGACGATCCGCCGCACGAGCGAGAGACCCCGCACCGCGTCGTCGGCGATCGCCTTGAGATCGAACGGGCGCCCCTTGCGGTACGTGACGTCGCCGACGATGAGCACCTGCGCGCCCGCGTCGACGATGCGATCGCGCAGCGCCGTCGCGCCGAGGCCCGCGTACACGACCGAGTGGATCGCGCCGATACGCGCGCACGCGAGCATCGCGACGATCCCTTCGATCGTCAAGGGCATGTAGATGCAGACCCGGTCGCCGCGGCGCACGCCGTCGGCCCGCAGCGCGTTCGCCAACTGGCACACGCGCGCGAACAGCCGAGCGTAGGTGATCGTGCGCTCGGTGCCGTCCTCGCACAGGTAGTCATACGCGACCGCGTCGGGATGCGACGCGGCGTGGCGATCCAAGCACGACACCGTCGCGTTTAGCCGCCCGTCGGCAAACCAATGCTGATCGTCGATCGCCCCGCTGAACACCGTGCGCGGAGGCGTCTCCCAAGCGATCCGCTTCGCGCGCTCGGCCCAATACGCATCCGTGTCCGTCAACGCCGCGGCGACGTACGCATCCTGATTTGCGATCGGAAACCACTGCGCGACACCATCAGGCGGCGGAACGATCTCACCCGTGGAAAGCAGGCCGGCGAACTTCGCGAGACCGGTATCCACGTCCATCGCGTTACACCTTGATGTAGTCGTGCTGGTCGATCACGGGGCCGTTCGGGCCGTTCGTGATGTGATAGGTGCCGAAGTACGAGCCCCGCGAGGACGTCATCTCGACTTCGACGGTCGCGCCGTTCTGATTCGCCGACGTCGTGCGCATCGACGTAATTCGCGTGCCGCGATCGATGAAGGCCTCTTCGGAGAGTTGGGCGTTCGAATCACCCGGCGACGCGCCGAGCGCAGCATAGGCAGCGTTTTCGTTGCCGGCGATCAGCGCCCCGAGATAGCGCCGCACCGTCGCCTCCGCTTGCGTAGTCGGAGCGGCTTGCGCGACGCGAGCGACCGTCGTCGGCGGAACGGTCGGCGGCAGCGTCGGGCGCGGCGTCGGACGAACCGTCGGCCGCGCGGTGGGCGGCGCGGTCACGCGCGGCGCCGGCGTCTCGATCGGGCGCGGGGTCGCCGTCGAAAGCGGGGGCGGCGTCGGCGTCGCGGCGGCGACGAGCGCGCGCGGTGACGCCGTCGGGCGAGGCGTCGCGGTCGCGGCGGGGATCGCGGTCGTCGCCGTCGGTGCGGGAGTCGGATTCGGCGTCGGCGTGGGCGTCGGGTGCGCGACCATCGTCGCGACCGCAATCGGACCGCGGGTCGCTCGCGCGACCGGCGTCACGGCCGGGAGGCTGCTCGGGGTCGACGCCGCGATCGTCGTCGACGACGGGCCGCGATTCTGCAGCGCGGAGAGGAACGCGCCGATGCCGAGGCCGGCGACGACGACCCCGATCCCGAGCGCGATCGTCGGCAGCAAGCTCGAGCCTGATGACGACGGCGGCGGTGTGGATCGACGACGGCGAGGGGGCTCCGGCATTGCTTGCGTTGTTCGCGGCCCCGGTCGCCGGTCCCGCGCCACACGGGAGGCGCGGCCCCGTTTCGGGAATGAGCATCGTCGGTATGCTCCGGGTCGCCGTCCCGATCGATGTGTCCGCGGTCGCACAGACCGCCTCCACCGCCTTCGCGCTCGCGACACCGCTGCGCGTCGGCGACCTGCTGACGGTCGCCGTCGTGGAAGCGCTCGGTCCGCGCGCACCGCAGGACAAGCGCGACCGCGTCCTTCGCTCGACGATCGAAGGGCTGCTCGCCGGGACGTACGTCGTCGAAATCGACGGCCGCATGTATTCCGATCCGGACGACGTCGCGGTGTGCTCGGGCACCGCGACGCTGCGCTTCTTCCTGCGCGCGTTGCGCGCGGCGTGATCGAAACCGGCGACGAAAAGCGCCTCCCGACGACGATCGGGGGGCTCGTCGACCTCGCCTTCGCGGCGTACTTCGAACGCGCGCCGCTCTACCTCGGCCTGGCGCTCGCGGCTTTCGCGCTGCAGGCGGTCGTCGAGTTTGCTCTGCCGGCCTGGAAGATCGACACGCGCGAAGGCGCCATCAAATACTGGACGCTGCAGTACCTCAATATTTTGCTCGACTCGGTGGTGATCACCGCCGTCGCGCTCGGGGTCGCTACCCGCGTGGCCGGCAAAACTGCCGCGTCGCGGGCGATCGTCGCTGCGCTGGCGGCGCGCTGGCCGGCTGCATTCCTCGCCGGACTCGTTGCCTGGGTCGTCGTCGATTTCTTGGGGCCGATCTCTGGTTTTGGCCAGCCGCTCGATCCGCCGGTGCTGATCGTCATCACGGCGCCGGTGTGCTGGATCTTCTTCGGCGCGATCTCGCTCGCGCAGCCGATCGCCGCGCTCAGCCCGGAACGTCCCGCACTTGCCGCGTTGCACGGAGTCGGCCGCGCGCTGACGCTCTCGTTCCACCGCCCAAACCTCCCTCGCCTCGTCATCGTCGCCTTTGCGTCGATCCTACCGTCGCTGGTGGCGGGGATTCTCGGCGATCCGCGCTTTCACGTGCCGCGTCTGTTCTGGGTCGCCATCCCCGTCGACGCGCTGACGGTCGGGCCGCTGGCGGCGCTCCAAACGGTGTTCGCGCTCGACTTTGCGCGCCGCGCCGGCGTGCTCTCAGCGCCGCGCGACTAGCCGCACTACGGCCTTACTTCGCGGCGAAGAACTGCCCGCGCCGGGTCAGAACGAGTTCGGCGTAGAGCGCGTTCGGCCACGCGAAGTCCTCGCGCGTGTACGACTCCGGCCAATTGGCGTTGAACGATTCGTGCAAGCGGTGATCGCCGGTGTCCGAGACCGCGATCCAGGCGAACACGCGATCCACTTCCCGGTCGTCGGTGGCGGTCAGCGCCTGCACGCAGAGCGCCAGCGGCCAGACGTACCCGTGCGGCGTATGCGGGCTCCCGATGCCTTGCGCGTACTTTCCTCGGAAATAGTACGGGTTGCGGTCGGAGAGCGCGAAGCGTCGGGTCGCCAAGTAAAGCGAGTTCGTCTTGGGGAGATAGCCGAAGTACGGGATCGACAGCAACGAGGGAACGTTGGCGTCGTCCATCACGTTGGCGTGGCCGAGACCGTCGACTTCGTAGGCGTAGATGCGCCCGAACGGCTTGAGCACCAGGGTCCCATACTGCTCGATTCCGCGCTGGATCTCGACCGACAGCCCCCAGGCGTTGCGCGCCATCGCGTCGTCGCGCCACACGTCGCGCGCCACGTTGGTGAGGTCCTTCATGACGACCACCGCGAACATGTTGACGGGAATGTTGAAGTGGTAGCGGACCGGATCGTCCGACGGGCGGAATCCGCTCCAGACCATCCCGGTGTAGCGCACCGGGCTGCCGCGGCCGTTGTTGGCAAGCTGTGAGTGCGTGTAGTGCGAGCGCTGCGGGTGGTGCTGCTCGTCGCGCAGCGTCGCCAGCACCCGCGCGAACGCGCGCCGGACCGTCGGCGTGAAGATGCTGCGGTCGCCGGTCTGGCGGTAGTATTCGTACGCGAACCAGATCGGATAGAGCAGCGAGTCGACCTCGAATTTGCGCTCCACGACCCCGTAGTTGCGCGAGAACGCGTTCGCGTAGGGATCGATCAGGATGTACTTGGCTTGGCGCGCCACGACGCCGCGCAGGGTCGACTGCACGTCCCCATCCCGCTGCGAGAGGCTGATGTAGGGCCGTACGGTCGCGCTCGCATCCCGCAGCCACTCGGAGTCGATGTCGCCGGTCGAGACGTATGTCGTCCCGTCGCGCTGTACGAGCGCATGACGCTGGATCGTCTCGTCGAAGGCGGTGAGATACAGACGGTCCAGCTTGGCGTTCAGCGTCGGGCTGAGCGTCAGCCCTTCACCGGCGCGGACCGGCATGGCTGCGCCGATGGCGATCGAAAGGACCATCGCCAGCGCGAAGATTCGGCCGATAGATCGTTTCAGCAACTCACCATTCGTATCGGCACGTTTCCGTAGTACCATAAACCGGGAACGTAAAAACCATCCACCCCCGTCCGAGGCTCCAGATGAATTTCCGCCGCGCCGTCGTCGCCGGCACATTTGTGCTCCTGGCCGCCGTCGCGGCGTCCGTCGCGGTCGCCCGTGCGGACGAACCCTACTCGGTGACCGGGCGTGACATCTTTCGGGTCGGCAATGGCGAGGTGCACAGTGAAACGGTGTACCACGGCGTGCAGAGACTGTCCATAGCTCATTCTTCGAGCGGCACTACGTACGCGGCGCGGGTGGAGTACGACAAGGACGGCGACGGCGGAAAGCAGCATGCGACGGCTTCATATACTTCGACGCTGCTGCCGTCGGGCGAGTTGCGCGATGGTCCGTCGCGTGATCCCGACTACTTGACCGTACTCAATCAGCCGTTCGCGGTGCAGCTCGACAAACCGACGATGCGTGACTTGAATCACGTCAAGCGACCGGTTCCTTTCGACTTTCCCTCGCCGATGACGGGCGCGCCGCTGCGCGGCACGCTGCGGCGCCTGCCCGACGCGGTCGTCGCCGGCGTGCGCGCGATGGGCATCGCGTTCGAGGCCGCCGGACCGCTCCACGGCGCGCTGCCCGAGCGTCCGGCGATGGCCTTGGCCGGAACGATCAAGATGAAGGGAACCGCCTATTACGCGTACGAGACGGCCCTGCTCGTCTCGCTCGAGGCGACGCTGGCGATCGAGGGCAACATCGACGACAGCGCCCGCCGCGCCCCGGTCTCGATCGTGTTCGCCCGCTCGATCCGAGCCGGGACCGGCCAGCAGGCCGCCGGCTCACCGGCCCCCCGGCAGTCAGAGAAGCAGCACTAGGGGCGACCGCCCGAGCCGAGGGCGATCTCGACTCTATACGGAATGGGCGCAACCGGCACTCGGATGGGTCAGGTCTACGACCCTGATGAGTGCGCTAGCAGCACCGATCATCGGAGACCGATACCGAGTGACCGCACCGGCA
>JAQBPL010000210.1 GCA_028287545.1 Vulcanimicrobiota bacterium
GCGCAGGCCAACGCGCAGCCCGGCATCTACGACGACGCGGAACGCGACTATCAGGCGTTCTGGAAATCGTGGGCCGACAAGCTCGAATGGATGACGCCGCCTTCCACGATCTTGGAATGGAACGAGCCCTTCGCGAAGTGGTTCGGCGACGGCGAGCTCAACGCGTCCGTCAACGCGCTCGACCGCCACGTGCGGACCGGCAAGGCCGCCAAGGTCGCCTTCTATTACGAAGGCGAGCCCGGCGATCGCTGGACCGTCACGTACGGACAGCTGCTCGACGAAGTGTGCCGTTTCGCCAACGGCCTGCGCAAACTCGGCGTCAAGAAAGGCGACCGCGTCGCGATCTACATGCCGATGATCGTCGAGCTGCCGATCGCGATGCTGGCCTGCGCGCGCATCGGCGCCGCGCACTCGGTCATCTTCGGCGGCTTCTCGCCGGACTCGATCGTCGACCGGGTCAACGACTCGGAATGCGTCGCGCTCATCACTGCCGACCAGGGCTGGCGGCGCGGCAACAAAGTTCCCCTCAAGCTGAATTGCGACGAGGCGATCGCCAAGGGGATGCCCTCGCTCAAGCACGTGATCGTCGCCAAGCGCATCGGCGACCCGGTCGCCATGCAGCCGGGCCGCGACGTCTGGTGGGACGACGTCGTCCGCGATCAGCCTTCGACGTGCGAGCCCGAGCGCATGAACGCGGAAGACCTGCTCTACCTGCTCTACACGTCCGGGACGACCGCCAAGCCGAAGGGGATCAAGCACACCACCGGCGGCTATCTCACCGGAGTGACGGCGACGCACAAACTCGTCTTCGATCTCAAAGAAGACACCGACGTGTACTGGTGCGCGGCCGACATCGGCTGGGTCACCGGGCATTCGTACATCATCTACGGCCCGCTCTGCAACGGCGCGACGAGCGTGATCTACGAAGGCACGCCGGATTTTCCCGACAAGGACCGGCTCTGGGAGATCGTCGAGCGGTACGGGGTAACCATCCTCTACACGGCGCCCACCGCGATCCGCACGTTCATGAAATGGGGCACCGAATACGTCGAGAAGCACGATCTCTCGTCGCTGCGGCTTCTCGGAAGCGTCGGTGAGCCGATCAACCCGGAAGCGTGGATGTGGTATCACACGCACATCGGCGGCGGACGCTGCCCGGTCGTCGACACCTGGTGGCAGACCGAGACCGGCGCGATCATGATCACGCCGCTGCCGGGGATCACGACGCTCAAGCCCGGTTCCGCCACCAAGCCGTTCCCCGGCATCCAAGCCGATCTGGTCAACGACGCCGGTGAGTCGGTACCGCTCGGCGGCGGCGGATACGTCGTGCTGAAGCGTCCGTGGCCGGCGATGCTCCGCGGGATCTACGGCGACGACGAGCGCTACACGCAGACGTACTGGTCGAAATTCCCGCACATGTACCTCGCCGGCGACGGCTGCAAGCGCGACGAGGAGGGCGACTACTGGTTCCTCGGGCGCATCGACGACGTGATGAACGTCAGCGGTCATCGCATCTCGACGACCGAGGTCGAGTCGGCGCTCGTCGATCATCCCGCCGTCGCCGAAGCCGCCGTCGTCGGCCGCAACGACGAGATCACCGGTCAGGCAATCTGCGCGTTCGTCAGCCTCAAAGCGGGCTTCACCGGCTCGGAACAATTGGCGAACGAGCTCCGCGACCACGTCGCGGAAAAACTCGGCAAGTTCTGCCGTCCGAAATACCTCACGTTCACCCAAGAGCTCCCGAAGACGCGCTCGGGCAAAATCATGCGCCGCCTCCTGCGCGACATCGCCGAAGGCCGCATGCTCGGCGACACCACCACGCTCGCCGACTCATCCGTCGTCGCCGAACTCCAGCAACGCGCACAAACAGAAGCCTCGAAGGAAGACTAGCCCCCCCGCACTGTCACCCTGACGAAAGAAAACCGTTTAGTCGCCGAGGCCGACGTTGGTGCGCGTTGGGATGACGACGCCGCTTTCGATGTCGTGCACCGAAGCGGGCGGATAGCCGACGCGCGCGCTGCCGCTGGCCTGCCACGCCTCGACGATGAGGTCGCGCATCTCCGCGGCGCCGGCGGCGAGGCGGTCGAGGACCAGCGTCGTCGCTTCAGGTGAATGTCCGTCGATCCCGCCCGCGGCTTCGAGGCGGTAGACGGCCGGAACGAAACTCTCGGTCGTGGCGAGGTACGTGCCGACCTGCGCGAGGATCGGATCCTTCGACGCCGACGCTGCGGGGACGCGTGCCGCGACGAGGTCCTCCGTCGCGACGGCCCGCACGAGCGCGGTCTCGAAGCGCGCGTGAATCGTGGTGGAGTTCGAAAAATTCTGCGGGTTGGGATAGCTCGTGTGCGCGCCGTTCCAGCCGTTGAAGTGCACGCTCACGTGGAGCGGCTGCGACGCGTCGGCGACGAAATGACCCCAATACCCGATGTCGCGCAGGGTGAGCGCCTCGCGGACACTGCGATCGAAATGGAAGAACGCGCGCTCGTCGGCCGTCGGCGCCTTCGTCTCGCCGACGACGTCGACGCGCCAATACGCGAGGTCGCGCACGATGTGCTGCCAGCCGTCGGCGATCGAGTACGGCAAGTAGCCCTGCGCGTACTCGTCGGTCGGCGGCGACGCGGCAGCCAGTGCACGATCGTACATCCGCCGGTCTTCCGGCAGCGCGTTCAGGCGCGCCGTTCCGGCGACCGTCCCGTCGTCGCCGGCGTCGACGTAGTGCGCCGGGTTGTCATCGTCGTCGAGCGGCTTGCCCGCACCCTTGATGCGATCGGCCTCGGGACCGAGCAGCGCGATCTCGTCATGGGCGGCCGCAGACCGAAGGAACGCCGGCACCGTGTCGGGCAGCGCGCGAACGGCCGCGCCGTTGACGATGCGGTGTCCCTGCGCGCCCCAGGCGAACGCCGGCAGCGGAGCGACGAGCGCGGCGGCGCAGAAGAAAGCGAGCATCGGACGAACGCGCATGAGCGCCCGTTCGCTTGCCTGCGGCGCCGTCCCCTGCGGCTATTTGGGTTCGCGCCCCGAGATGCTGATTTCGGTCGGGCGGCGCAGATTTTGAAACGCCCCGCACGCGCAGGAATGCCAATCTTCGACGATCGCCGTCCTGGGCCGATCGCCGGGATACAGATAACGCGCCACACGCCGCCCTACCACCGCGCGCCCGCAATGCCAGCAGGACGCGTCGTGAGCGCCAGCCGGAGAAGTGCGGAGCTCGACGCGGTCCATGTAGTGATTAACGTCCGCGCACGATGCCAAGACGAGCGTGCCCCGTCACACCTCGCGAAAGAGCTCGTCCAGCGCGCTCAGATCGCGAATGCGCGTCGCCGGCGGCAGCGCGTCGACGATCTTCGCTCCGTAGCCCATCGACGCGGCGCGTCCATCGAGCAACGCGACTACCCCTCGGTCGGTGGTCGAGCGGATGAGACGCCCGAAACCCTGCTTGAGGCGGACGATGGCGCTGGGGATCATGTAGTGCTCGAATCCCGAGCGGCCTTTGGCCTCGAGTGCCGCGAGCCGCGCAGCGACCAACGGCTCGCCCGGCGACGGAAACGGGAGCCGATCGATCACGACGCATGAGAGCGCGTCGCCGACGACGTCGATCCCCTCCCAAAACGTCCCGGTCGCGAACAGCACGGCGGCGCGAGTCGAGCGGAACCACTCCAGGAGTGCGGTCCGCGGCAGTTCTCCCTGGACCTTGACCGGAAACGCCAGCCGGTCGCGCAGCAGCGCGTGCACTTCGCGCAAGCGCGCGTACGAGGTGAACAGGACGAACGCGCGTCCGCCGGTGCGATCGAGGATCTCTTCGATCAGCGGAGCGGCGCGCCGAGCGAAGTCGGCGCTCTTCGGGTTGAGCGACGCCGGCGCGACGTAGAGCCGCGCCTGCTTCGCGTAGTCGAACGGCGACGGCGCGACGAGTTCTTGGGCATCGTCGATCCCCAGCGACGCGCGCAGAAACGCGAAGACGCTCTCGCCGGGTGCCTGGCGAACGCCGCTGGTGGAGATCGTCGCGCTCGTCAGCACGACGCTGCGCGTGCGGGCGAAGAGCGATGCGCGCAGGAAGTCGGCGACCTGAAACGGCGCCGCGTTGATCTCGTAGCGCGCGTCGCCTTCGCCGCGTTCGACCCAGGCGACCGCGTCGATCTCGTCCGCCGCGACGGCACCGCTCTGGGCCTGCAGCGCCGCGCCTTCGATGCGGTCGACGGTCGCGACGTTGGCGGCGATCGCGCGCAGCGCCAGATCGCGCCGGCGCTCGGCTTCGGACTCGTTGTCGATCGGCCGGCGCAGCCCGTCCTTCCAGTGCGCGTGCACCCAGTTCTCGAGCCGGTAGAACGACTCGCGCAACGGCGCGAGCACGTCGTGGACGCCTTCGTTCGCGGCGATCGGATAGCGATCGCCCGGAACGCCGGCCAGCGTCTGCTGGAGGCGCCGCATCCCTTCGTCGAGCTCGGCGTCGTGCGCGCCCGGGATGGCATACGTCCGATGCAGCTTGCGCATCATCCGGTTGACCGTGAGCGGCGAGAGCGTCGCGGTCAGCGCGGCGGTGGCGTACTTTTCGGCCTGGTGCGCCTCGTCGAGCACGACGAAGTCGTAGGCGGGCAGGAGCGCGCCGCCGCTGACG
Source organism: Vulcanimicrobiota bacterium (assembly GCA_028287545.1). The sequence goes on from JAQBPL010000210.1 coordinate 4,616, forward strand.
AGGTCGAGGAAGAACAACGCGTGGTTGACGACGACGACGTCGGCGAACCGCGCCGCGTCGCGTTTGGCGAAGAAATGGCAGTCGGCGAAGCGGCTGCAGTATTCGCCGACGCAATCGTCGGCATCGGCGTCGAGCGTCTCCCAGTCCTCGCCGCGCGGCGTGAACTCGAGTTCCGCGCGATCGCCGGTCTGTGTCTTTTCGGCCCACGCCCACAAGCGTTCGAGCGCGAGCGACGGCGCGATCAAGCGCGCAGCGCTCTCCTTTTCGAATTTCGCCCGGCACAGGTAGTGATTGCGCCCTTTGAGGAGCACGACGCGCGCCTCGACGCCCAGCGCCTTGGTGACGAGCGGAATGTCCTTGCGAACGAGCTGCTCCTGCAGCGCGATCGTGCCGGTCGAGATCACCACACGCGCGCCGGCGCGCAGGGCCGGCACGAGGTAGGCGAGCGATTTCCCGACGCCGGTCCCGGCCTCGACGATGGTGTGCACGTTCTCCAGAAAGCCGCGCTGGATCAGGTGCGCCATGCGAACCTGACCTTCGCGCGCTTCGAAGCCCGGCAGCGCCCGCGCGATCGGACCGCCGGGGGAGAACGCGTCGTCGACCAGTTTCACTCGTGCGGCCGGTGTGCCGGCTGGCCTTCTTCGGGCGGCGGTTCGATCGTCTGCACGTCGGCGGCGTCTTCGGCGGGCGCGAACGCGTAGGCATACGCCGCTTCGCGTTGACGCGACGGCACCATGAACAACACGAGGCCCGCGACGAGCCCGGTGATGAGACCGCCGACGTGCGCCGCAGCCGAGATTCCGGGGAACGTGTAGGTGAACACGAGGTTGATCACGATGACCGGCAGCACCTGACCGATGAGCCCGCGGCCTCGCTTGCCCATGCGCAAGCCGACAGCGACGAGCGCGCCGAACAGGCCGAAAATCGCGCCGCTCGCACCCAACGTCGGCACGTTGAAGTTGAACTCCAGCACCGCGAGCCCCGAGCCGACGATGCACACCGCGTAAATCAACGCGAAGCGCGCGCGACCGTAGAGCTGCTCCACGATGTTCCCGACCTGGTAGAGCGCGAACATGTTGAGCGCGATATGGGGAATGCCGCCGTGAAGAAACGCGCCGGTGAAGATGCGCCACCATTCGCCGTGCGCGACCATCGGGCCGTAGAGAATGCCGCTCGCTACGCCCCGGCCGTCGACGCCGCCCGTGGCGAGTTCCCACACGTACGCGATGACGTTGATCGCGACGAGGATGTTGGTGAGGCTGATGCGGCTGGTTGCGATCACGCGTGAAGCGCCGGAGACTCCGTGGCGACGGCGATCGACCCGGCGAGTTCAAGCGAGATCGCGGCTCGGCCGGCGACGCCCTCGATCGTGATCGGCCCGCCGACGGGCCCGCGCTCCACCACGTGCACGGTGGCGCCGGGACGCAGCCCCACCCGGTCGAGATAGCGCAGCGTTTCGGGCGCATCCTCGACGACCTCGAGAACGCGCACGGTCGCGCCGGCGAGCGCATCCGCGAGCCGCAGCGAGAGGCGCGCTGGGACGTCGCTCAGATCGGCCGGCGGGATCGCGTGACCGTGCGGGCAGACTCGCGGATCCCCCAGCACCGCGACCAGGCGTTCTTCCACCCGCTCCGAGATCGCGTGCTCGAGCCGGCACGCTTCCTCGTGAACTTCGTCCCACGGCATGCCGAGAATTTGGTGCAGGAAGACCTCGGCCAGCCGGTTTCGCCGGATCACGCGCACCGCGACGCCGAGGCCTCGCTGGGTGAGCGACGCCTGACCGCGCGCCTCGTACGTGAGGTATCCCTCCGAGGCCAGCTTCTTCAGCATTCCGGAAACGGAGGCGGGCGCAACGCCGAGATCGGCCGCCAACCCGGACGTCGTGACGCCTGGGCCTTCGCGTTCCAGGCGATACACGGCCTCGAGATACTCCTCGGTGGACTCCTCGAAATGCGTGTGGCCGGGCATGCCGCTACCGACTTCGACTCAGCACGGTGGAGTTCCGGGACCGTTCGAACTTTTCGCGCAACGCCGCCTTCGTGGGCTCCGGCGCGAAGGACGCATCGATCGCGTTGCGGGCAAAACGAACGACCGCGTCCTCGCCGAACGCGCCGGCGACCCAGCGGTATTCGTCGAGCAGGGTGGTCCCGAACATCGCCGGGTCGTCGGCGTCGATCGTGATGACGCAGCCGGCGGCATCGAGGGCCCCGAGCGGATGCGCCGCGTGCGCCGGCGCCGCTCCGGTCAGTCGATTCGACGTCGGACAGACCTCGAGCGGGATGCGGCGCTCGGCGAGCAGGGCGACGACGGCCGGATCTTCGATCGCGCGGACGCCGTGCCCGATCCGCTCCGCCCGGAGCACCTCGACGGCGGCGCGCACGCTGGCCGGCCCCGCCGCTTCCCCGGCGTGGACGACCCCATGAAGCCCGCCCTCGCGGGCGATCGCGTAGGCTCGCTGATAGCGTTCGGGCGGGTAGTTGGCCTCGTCGCCGCCCAGACCGACCGCGATCACGCCCAGGTCGCGCAGCCCGACCGCCTCGCGCGCGGACGCCTCGGCCTTCTCGACGCCGAAGTTCCGGGTCAAGTCGGCGATGAGCGCGACCTCGATCCCCAGCGGCCGCCCGGATTCGTCGAGCGCCGCCCGAATCGCCTCGACCGTCGCGCGCACGTCGAGCGTCTTGTGAAAGAACGTCCAGACCGAGGGCGAGACGAAGATCTCCGCGTAGGCGACGCCCTGCGCCGCGGCGTCGACGACGTAGTCACGCGCGATGCGCGCGAAGTCATCGGGCTCGCGCAGCGTCTCGGCAACCTTCGCAAAGAGGAGCAGGAACTCGCCGAACGTCGTGAAGGCATACGTACGCGCCGGATCGGCTCGGTCGCCTAGGTCGACCCGATACTTCGCCGCGAGTGCGCGAAACGTCGCAGCGCGCACGGTTCCTTCGAGGTGGCAATGCAGCTGGACTTTGGGCAACGTCGAAAGGTCGATCGCCATCGTTGACATTGCTTCGACCGCCGTCGTATACTTACCGTCGCCCGTCGCGGGGTGGAGCAGTCCGGTAGCTCGTCGGGCTCATAACCCGAAGGTCACAGGTTCAAATCCTGTCCCCGCAACCAACTACAGGTC